>NZ_JAALEH010000013.1:0-102426 GCF_011058195.1 Rhodococcus sp. 14C212
GCTCCGGTGGTGGCGCCGGGGCCCGGGGGGCGGGCGCCGCGATGTCCACGTCCGGCACCGGCGCGGGAGACGGTTCCGGTGCGGGCGGCGGTACCGGGTCGATCGCCCCGGGTGCAGGCTGCTTGGGGCCGGCACCGATGGGCACCGTCAGCAGATTTCCGGTGGTGACGTCGACGACGGTCAATTCACCGACGGGTGCCGCGCCCGGCTGCACCACGAACAGCCGTTCCTCGTCGAGGCCCGACCAGCCCTCGCCCTCGAGATCCTGACCCGAGGACAGGACGGGGGAGAGCAGTGGGCTCCCCGGTGCACACCGCACGCGGGGGACGCCCCGGTCGTCGACGAGAACGACGGTTCCGGTCTCGAGGACCGACTGCACGGGCACCGCGCGCCCGCCGCGATACTCGTGATCGGTGACCCGGGTGTCCGCACGCAGCAGCACCGGCGTCAGTGTGCGCAGGTATCCCCGGGCGTCGGCGACGTCGAACACGTCGAGCCAGGCCTCCTGCTTGGCTGGGTCCTGCTCGAGCGTGCCGGCGAGCCGTTCACGGTCGCACAGCTCGCGCTCCAGGCTGCCGCCGTAGAGCCCGGTCCGGTCTCCGGACACCGTCACCGGGCCACCGTCGGGGACGGGAAGCTCGGCCTGCGGTGCCGGTGGAACGGCGACGGGGACCTGGTCGGGCAGGAGCAGGCCGCTCCACGGATGCTCACCCCGCGACGTCGCGAGGTCCAGGCGTATCGGCTCGGTTCGCGACGGACCGTCCGTGGAGCATCCCCCCACGGCGAGCGCAGTCAGCGCGAGTACCATCCCGATTCCGCGCGCAGCGGTGTCGGCGGCCACCCGCCCATGGTAGGCGGAACCCCTCCGCGTCCCGGGTGGTTTCGGTCGGCTTCAGCCGTCGGGCGTCAGCCGGAGGCGGGCGATCCGGCGGCCGTCCAACTCGCTCACGGTGAGTCGATGGCCGTCGACGGTGATGCTGTCGCCGAGTCGTGGAAGGCGCTGGAGGCGGTGCAGCATGCACCCCGCGACGGTCTCGTAGGGGCCTTCCGGCAGCCCGATCCCGGTGGCGCGTTCGAAGTCCTCGACGATCAGCAGACCGTCCACCTGCTGCGTTTCGGGCTGCGCCGGAGCGGGCGCGACCGAGGCCTGCTCGGTCGGTTCGAACTCGTCGCCGATCTCGCCGACGATCTCCTCGACGATGTCCTCGAGCGTGGCGATCCCGGCGGTGCCGCCGTACTCGTCGACGACGAGGGCGATCTGGTCGTTGTTCCGGCGCATCAGCGACAGCGTCGCGAGTGCCGGTTTGGAGCCGGGCAGCGAGAGGATGGGCCGGCACACGTCGGCGACGGTCGAGGCGTTCGCCGGATCGGCGAGCAGCAGATCGCGCAGGTGCACGAAGCCAACGACGTCGTCGAGCGACGATCCGACGACGGGGTACCTGCTGTGCGTGCCCGCCAGCGCCTGTTCGCGCGCCGCCGGGATCGGGGTGTCCGCGGGCAGGAAGTCGACCTCGGTGCGCGGGCGCATCACCTCGAGCAGCGATCGCTGTCCGGCGTCGAAGACCTCCGCGAGCACCGTGCGCTCGTCCTCCGGCACCGCCGAATGGCCGAGCAGCAGTTCGCGCAGCTCCTCGTGGGTGATCTCCTCGCTCCGGCGCGCCGGATCGGCTCCGAGCAGCCGGACGAGTCCGTCGGTGGAGACCGACAGCAGCCAGATCACCGGTCGCATCAGGGTGGCGAACCGGTCCAGGGCCGGTGCGGTCAGCAGCGACACCCCGGTGGCCCGCTGCAGGGCGATGCGCTTGGGGACGAGTTCGCCGAGTACCAGGGAGAGGTAGGCGATCACCAGGGTGGTGCCGATCAGGGCGGCGGCGCCGGCCGCCGCGGCGGGAAGCCCCCACGACTCGAGAGCCGGGGCAAGGTTCGGTGCGATGGTGGAGGCGCCGTAGGCGGCGGAGAAGAACCCGGCCACCGTCACGCCGATCTGCACCGCGGACAGGAAGCGGTTGGGATCCTTCGCCAGCGCGGCCGTCCGGCGGCCACGCCCGCCGCGTTCCTCGAGTGCACGAATCTGGCTTTCACGCAACGACACCAGGGCCAGTTCGGTGCCGGCGAAGACGCCGCCGATCAGGACAAACACCAGGACCAGAAGGATGTCGACGAGCGCCGACCCGGTCATGGCGGCCACCCGGGACCGTCGGCCATGTCGTGTCACCTCACCGGGAAGACGCGGGGTACGGCTCCCAGTCTAGGAACGCGGCGGCGGTTCGGATACCGATCGCACGGCCTCCGGAGCGGGATGTTCCACGTGAAACAGTTCCGCCCCGGTTCAGGAGGCAGGGACCGTCTGCATGTCCTCCTGGCTCCAGTAGGCCTTCATGCTCGTGATCCGCGCGTCGTCGTCGAACGTCATGACGTCGATGACCTCCATGACGAGGTCCTGCTCGCCGAGGTGGGTGGTGAGCCGGAACAGGAAGGCAGCGTTGCCGGCGGCGATCTTCAGGGTGAGCAACTCACCGGTCTGGGTGAGCGGCTCGATCATCGCGTAGAACTCACGCAGGGACGCCTCGGTGGTGCGAACGTCCGTGCCGATCGGGTCCTCCACCGTGGCACCGGGGGCGTAGAGGGCGAGCACCTCGTCGGTGGTCCCTTTCGCAACCGAACGGATGTAGGACTCGACGGTGGCGCGGATCGCGGCGGGAGTGGGGGCCATGCGAAAACCTCCGTTGCTAGAACGCGTTCTAGCAACGGAGGTTAGCAGCGCGCGCCGGGACTGGGAATGCCCGGCGTTGCCGCCGCTACGCCTCACCCCCGCGAACCGCGACCCCCGCGCCGGGGTCAGGCCCCTGCATCGGCCGTCGGGAGAAGGCGTTCGAGAACGTCGGCAAGGGTGATCAACCCGACCACCCGACCGTTGTCGGTGACGGTGGCCAGGTGGTTACGGGTGTCGCGCATGGTGCGCAGCGCCTCGTACACCGGAACCGTCGTCTCGAGGGTCAGGGCCGGGCGCATCAACTCGGCGGCGGTGATCCCCTCTGCGGCGTGCAGGCTGTCACGCACGTGCACCACCCCGTCGACGTGTCCGTTGCCCCGCACGAGCAGCCGCAGGTGCCCGGTGCGCCGGGCAGTGTCCTGGATCTGCGCGGCGGTGGCGGCGGGCGGGACGCTGCTCGGACGCGCCTCGCGGGTGACGATGTCGCCGACGGTGAGGGCCTCGAGTTCGAGCGCGCTGGTCAGGTGCCCGTGGTAGCGCTCGTCGAGGGTGCCGACGGTGGCCGAGTGCTCGACCAGATGTCGCAGGGCATCCGGGTCCTGCCCGGCGCCGACCTGGTCGACCGGGACGACACCGATCCGGCGCAGGCACCAGTTGGCCAGGTGATTGAGCTGCACGATCACCGGCCGGGTCAGCCACATGAACGCGCGCATCGGGATCGCGAGCATGGTCGCCGACTTCTCCGGGTGCGCGATCGCCCAGGACTTCGGAGCCATCTCCCCGACCACCAGGTGCAGGAACGTCACGATGATCAGCGCCAGGACGAAGCCGGCGACATCCGCCAGCCACAGCGGCGCCCCCCAGTCCTCGAACGCCGGGGTCAGCCAGTGGTGCACGGCGGGTTTGGTCACCGCACCCAGGGCCAGGGTGCACACGGTGATGCCGAGCTGGGAGCCGGCCAGCAGCACCGACAGCTCCGAAGCGCTGCGCAGCGCCGCACGAGCGGCACGGCTGTGCGGGGCGGCGTCCTCGAGGCGGTGCCGACGGGCGGCGATGAGCGCGAACTCCACCGCGACGAAGAACGCGCTCGCCCCGATCAGGCCGACCGTCACAGCGAGAACGATCCAGGGATTACTCATGATCGCTCCCCTTGTGGTCGGTGCGCACGGTCACCAACACCGAGGCCGGCACGTGCCGGTCGATCTCGCGGACCTCCGCGAGCAGCGTCCGTGTCGGGGATGCGCTCTCGTGCACCAGCTCCGCCGGGTCGGGTGCGAGGGCGATCTCCACGGCGTCGCCGACGGCGGGCAGCCCGCCGAACTCGGCGATCACCAGCCCGGCGAGGGTTTCGTAGTCGCCCTCGGGCAGCTCCTGGTCGAGGGTGCGGGCGACCTCGTCGAGGTGCACGTCGCCGCGGATGACCCAGCCCTCACCCTGGCGGGTGATCACCTGTGCCTCGACGGCGGTGTCGTGTTCGTCGGCGATCTCCCCGACGAGTTCCTCGGCCATGTCCTCGACGGTGACGACGCCGGCGAAGCCGCCGTACTCGTCGACCACCAACGCCATCTCCTCCTGCCCCTCGGTCAACCGGGCCAGCACGTCCGGCAGCGGCAGCGTGGTGGGCACGATCACCGCCGGCCGGCACATCGTCCCGGCCGTCCCGGCCGTCGCGTCCAGGGCGAGCAGATCGTGCAGATGCACCACCCCGCGCAGATCGTCGGCGGAGAAGCCGACCACCGGGTACCGGGTGTGGCCCTCGCTCATCCGCGCCAGCACCTGCGCCACAGGCTCCCCGGCCCGGACGTAGTCCACGCGGGCCCGCGGAATCATGGCGTGCTCGGCGGTGCGGGTCGGGAAATCGAGGATCCGGTCGAGCAGGGTCGACAACTCCCTGGGCAGATCGCCGGCGTCGCGCGATTCGGCCACGATGTGCTCGAGGTCGCGGACGGTGGCCGAGTGCTCCACGTCGTGGACCGGCTCGATCCGCAGCGCGCGCAGCAGCAGGTTCGACGAGGCGTCGAACAACCGGATCAGCCAGCCGAACAGCTTCAGGTACAGCGTGGTGGACAGCGCCAGCCATCGAGCGACCGGCTCGGGCCGCGCGATCGCGAGATTCTTCGGGAACAGCTCACCGAAGACCATCTGCACCACGGTGGAGAACAGCACCGCCAGCACCGTGCCGACCGCCACCCCGACCGCGGTGGGAATGCCGACACCCCCGAGGAGTTCGCCGAGGCCGCTGCCGATGAGCGGTTCGGCGACGTAGCCGACGAGCAGGCCGGTGACCGTGATGCCGAGCTGGGCGCCGGAGAGCATGAACGAGGTGCGACGGGTGACCGACAGGGCGCGGGCCGCGGCGGCGTCGCCGGCTTCGGCACGCGCCTTCAGCCGGGAGCGGTCCACCGCCATGTAGGCGAACTCCTGGGCCACGAAATAGCCGGTCAGGGCTGTGATGGCCAGGACCACGAGGATGCCGAGTGCGATACCGAGGGCGGTCAGCACGGTCGGCTCCGAGGGGCGGTGACGGGCGGGGCGTCACTCGGGGGCGGGAAGGGTCTTCGAGGTTTGCGCTTGGCGCGTCTCATGGCTCTCTCTGCATAGGCGACGACTTCCTGTCACAGAATACGACGAATCGGGCCGCCGGCGAGTTCCCTCGTGCGGTGCCGACCCGGTCACAGGGTCCGGCACCGGACGACGGCGCGACACCCGGGCGCCGACGACGCGAATACCGCGCCGGAGCCGTCGGCGGTGCTTGGCTGTTCTGGCACACGGCCACATCATGAGGAGCCCCGATGAGTGAGACCACCGCCTTCCCCCTGCCCGGACACGCCGGCACCCTGTCCGCCCGGTGCTGGGTCCACGACCACCCGCGGTACGTCGTGCTGCTGTGCCACGGCTACGGCGAGCACGCCGGCCGCTACGAGTACGTGGCCACCCGGCTGGTCGCCGACGGTGCCGTGGTCTACGCCGTCGACCACGCCGGGCACGGGCTCAGCGAGGGGGAACGCGTCCTGATCGAGGACTTCGAGAAGGTCGTGGACGACTTCCGTCTGCTCGACGTCAAGGCCCGCAGCGAGCACCCCGGCCTGCCGGTGGTGCTCGTCGGGCATTCCATGGGCGGGTTGATCGCCGCCCGCTACGCGCAGCGCCACGGTTCCGAACTGGCCGCTGTGGTGCTGTCCGGTCCGGTGCTGGGTCGCTGGCCCGCCCTCGAGGCGATGCTCGCGGCGGAGGAGATCCCCGACGCACCCATCGACCCCGCGACGCTGTCGCGCAACCCGGAGGTGGGCCGCGCGTACGTGGACGATCCACTCGTGTGGCACGGCCCCTTCAAGCGGCCCACCGTCGAGGCACTGCAGCGTTGCCTCGACGCCGTCACCGGGGCAGGCACCGTCGGCGACGTGCCCGTGCTGTGGCTGCACGGCGACGACGACCAGCTCGTCCCGCTCTCGGGCAGCCGCGAGGGCTGGGCCACGTTCGCCGGACCACGGTCGACGTCGAAGGTGTATCCCGGCGCACGGCACGAGATCTTCAACGAGACCAACCGCGACGAAGTGCTCGACGACGTCGTCGATTTCGTGCGTGGTGTCCTTCCGGACCGGAGGTGATCCGGAAGGACAACACGGCGGCGCAGCCGCCTACTTGACCACGTTCACCATCTTGCCCGGTACGACGATCACCTTCCGCGGCGCGGCACCCTCGAGGATGGCGGCGATCTTCTCGTCCACGAGCGCCGCGGCCTCGATCGCCTCCCGGTTCGCGTCGGCGGGCACGGTGATACGGCTGCGCACCTTCCCGTTGACCTGGATCGGGTACTCGACCGTGTCCTCGACGAGCCACTTCTCGTCCGCCACCGGGAACGGACCGTGGGCCAGCGACTCGGTGCGCCCGAGCCGCGACCACAGCTCCTCGGCGAGGTGCGGCGCCACCGGGGCCAGCATGAGCACGAGCGGCTCCACCGCGGCCCGCGGCGCGCCGTCCGGGTACGCCTTGGTGAGGTGGTTGGTGTACTCGATCAGTTTGGCGATGGCGGTGTTGTCGCGCAGGCCCGCGTAGTCGTCGGACACGCCCGCGATCGCCTTGTTGAGGGCGCGCCGCGTCTCGTCGGTCGGCTCGGCGTCGGTGACCCGCAGCGCACCGGTCTCCTCGTCGATCGCGGCCCGCCACACCCGCTGCAGGAACCGCTGCGCGCCGACGACGTCCTTCGTCGCCCACGGCCGGGACTGGTCCAGCGGACCCATCGACATCTCGTACACACGCAGCGTGTCGGCGCCGTAGTCGTCGCAGATCTGGTCCGGCCCAACGGAATTCTTCAGGGACTTGCCCATCTTCCCGTACTCGCGGTGGACTTCCTCGCCACGGTGGAAGAATTTCCCATCGCGCTCCTCGACCTCCTCGGCGGGCACGTACACGCCGCGCGAATCGGTGTACGCGTACGCCTGGATGTAGCCCTGGTTGAACAGGCGCCGGTACGGCTCGGACGAGGTGACGTAGCCGAGGTCGAACAGCACCTTGTGCCAGAACCGCGCGTACAGCAGGTGCAGCACGGCGTGCTCGACACCGCCGACGTACAGGTCGACCCCACCCGGGTCGTGCGGGCCGTGGACCTGTGGGCGCGGACCGGTCCAGTACGCCTCGTTCTCCTTGGCGCAGAACTCGTCCGGGTTCGTCGGATCGATGTAGCGAAGCTGGTACCACGAGCTGCCGGCCCACTGCGGCATCACATTGGTGTCGCGGGTGTAGTGCTGCAGCCCGTCGCCGAGGTCGAGCTCGACGTTCACCCACTCGTCGGCCTTGGCCAGCGGCGGCGACGGCTCCGAGCTCGCGTCCTCGGGATCGAACGACACCGGCGCATAGTCCTCGACATCCGGAAGTTCGACCGGAAGCGCAGACTCCGGCAGAGCATGCGGGTTGCCGTCGGCGTCGTAGACGATGGGGAACGGCTCTCCCCAGTACCGCTGCCGGGCGAACAGCCAGTCCCGCAGCTTGTACTGGATGGTGCCGGTGCCCGCACCGGACTCCTCGAGCTTTGCGATGATCGCCTTCTTCGCGTCGGCGACGCTCAGCCCGTTCAGGTGGCCGGAGTTCACGAGCGCCCCGTCGCCGGTGTATGCCTCCTCCGAGATGTCGCCGCCCGCAATCACTTCCACGATCGGCAGGCCGAACGCGGTGGCGAACTCCCAGTCGCGCTGATCGTGGCCGGGCACGGCCATGATCGCGCCCGTGCCGTACCCGGTGAGCACGTAGTCCGCGATGAACACCGGCAGCGACTGCCCGTTCACCGGGTTGACGGCGTAGGCACCGAGGAAGACGCCGGTCTTCTCCTTGCTCTCCTGCCGCTCGAGGTCGGACTTCGCGGCGATCGACGCCCGGTAGGCGGCGACGGCCTCGGCCGGGGTGGCGGCGCCACCGGTCCAGCGCTCGTCGACCCTCTCCGGCCACGCGTCGGCGACGATCTCGTCGACGAGTGCGTGCTCGGGCGCCAGCGTGACGTAGGTCGCGCCGAACAGCGTGTCGGGGCGCGTGGTGAACACCTCGATCGTGGCATCCGGATGGTCGGCGGCGGATTCGCCGGTGTTTCGCTCGGCCCGGACGGCGAACTTCACCTGTGCCCCGTGCGAGCGCCCGATCCAGTTGCGCTGCATGGTCTTGACCTTCTCGGGCCAGTCCAGGTACTCGAGGTCGTCGATGAGGCGATCGGAGTAGGCGGTGATCCGCATCATCCACTGCTGCAGGTGCTTGCGGAACACCGGGAAATTGCCGCGCTCGGAGCGGCCGTCGGCGGTGACCTCCTCGTTGGCCAGCACCGTGCCCAGACCCGGGCACCAGTTGACGAGGGAGTCCGAGCGGTACACCAGCCGGTACTCGTCGAGGGTGGCGCGCCGCTCCGCCTTCGACAGCGACGCCCAGTCGCGTCCGTCCGCGAGCGTGCGGGTGCCGGCGTCGAGTTCGGCGGCGAGCTCGTCGATGCGGCGCGCCCTGTTCTGCTCCGGGTCGTACCAGGCGTTGTAGATCGTCAGGAAGATCCACTGGGTCCAGTGGTAGAAGTCGACGTCCGTCGTCGCGACCGAGCGGCGCTCGTCGTGGCCCAGCCCCAGCCGGCGCAGCTGCCGCTGCATGTTCTCGATGTTCGCCTCGGTCGTGGTGCGCGGGTGCGTGCCCGTCTGCACCGCGTACTGCTCGGCCGGCAGCCCGAACGCGTCGTAGCCCAGCGTGTGCAGGACGTTGTGGCCCAGCATGCGGTGGTAGCGGGCGTAGACGTCGGTGGCGATGTAGCCGAGCGGGTGACCCACGTGCAGGCCGGACCCGGACGGGTAGGGGAACATGTCCTGCACGAACAGCTTGTCGTCGGGGACGTCGCCGGCGAGCGGGCCGACCGGGTTCGGCGCGTTGAACGTGCCGCGCTCACGCCACAGATCCTGCCAACGACGCTCGATCCGGCCGGCGAGATCGGCGGTGTATCGGTGTTGCGGGGTGGCGTCGGACGACGGTGTGGAGGGCTGCACAGGACGAGTCACGGTGGTCGCTATCTACTTGGCTGACGTCATTTACCTCCGACCAGGGTAGAGCCTGCCCCGACCCGGCCCGACCAGCGGCTGTGCCTCCCACGTATCCTCGAGGGGTGTTGATCGTCGCCATCGTGTTGTTCGTGCTCGCTCTCGCCGTCGGCGGGATCGCCGTCGCCGGACTGACCGGGCGGCTCCCGCGTAACCGGTGGGCGGGCGTACGCACCGCCGACGCCCTGCGCGACGAGACGACGTTTGCCCTGGCCAACAAGGTCGCCGCCCCCAGTCAGCTCGGTTCGGCAGGCCTGCTCGTCCTCGGCGGCGTGGGCGCCCTCGCGCTCGATACGGTCCCGGGCCTGATCGCCGTCGTGGGTGCCGTGATCGCGGCCTTCTTCACCGCCGGTGTGGGCGGCTCCATCGGCGCCCGCGTCGCGGCGGCCAGCGCACCGGCCGAGACCTCCGGGTGCGGAACGTCGTGCGGGGCCTGCAGCCTGCGCGGCGCCTGCGAGCCGACCGCCTGAGCGCCGTGTGACCGCCTGAACGCAGCGACAGGCGCGGTGTGACCGCCTGAACGCAGCGCAGGGCCTGCGGGAGGGTTCCCGAGCGCGCGTTCGAGCGAGATACTGACAGGGTGACCCCGGCATCGGCCGGTGCCCGGTTGCGGTCCACGATCCGCGATGCGGCGGCCGCGGCGACGGACTCGATCGAGTTCCGGGAGGTGGTCCTGGACGCGATCCGCGCCCGGGTGCCCTACGACGGCGTCTGCCTGGCCACCACCGATCCCGCAGTGCTGATCCCCACTGCGCTGACGACTCGCGGCTACGAGACCCCCCGCGTGTACGCGACGGCCCTGGAACTCGAATACGGTCCGGATCCGGTGCCGAGCCGCTTCGGCTCGCTGCTGGGCCGGCCGGTCCCCATTCGCACGCTCCGCGAGGTGACCGGCAACCGCGTGACGGGCAGCCGGCACTACGCCGACGTGCTCGCACCGAACGGGATGCACGACGAGGTACGCATGCTCTTCCTCGGTCGCGACGGGGCGTGCTGGGGCGCGTGCACGATGGCCAGGCGACCGGGTTCGGAGTTCACCGACGAGGAAATCGAGACTCTGGGCACGGTCCTCACCGACATCGGGGAAGGGTTGCGCACCACGTTGTTCCGCAGCAGCACCCACCCTCCGGCCACGCGCCCGGACGGTCCGGCGGTGGCGATCGTCGGACCCGGCGACGAGTTCGAGTCGATCACCGCCTCCGCCTTCGAGTACTTCGAACGACTCGGCTGGGGCCCGCCCGGCAATCCCGAAGCTGCTGCGCCCGCGGTGTCGGCGGCACTGTGGCTGCGGCGGTCGGGGGCGGATGCCGCCGTCCTGCGGGCCCGCACCCTCGACGGGCAATGGCTCGTGATCCGCGTCGGACGATTCGACAGTGAGCATCCGCCCCGGCGGGTGCTGATGACCGTGGAACGGGCGCAACTACCCGAGATCGTCACCCTGGTGGCGGCAGCGCACGGACTGACCCGGCGCGAATCCGAGGTTCTCGCCTGGCTTCTCGCCGGCAAGACTCGTCACGAGATTGCCCGCGTGCTGGGCATCAGCCCGTACACCGTGCAGGACCATCTGAAGGCGGTGTTCGCCAAGACCGGCGTCAACAGCCGCGCGACCCTGGTCGCCAAGCTCGCGCACACCGAGTACGTGCCGCGCCTGGGCACGCGCGTCGGCGCCGACGGCTTCTTCGAGCGGTCGCCGCAACCGTCCCCGGTGAACTGAAGCCGGCGGGCCGAGGGACCGCCGTCACTCCCAGCGGCGCACGTGCTGATAGCGCGGGTTCCACCAGAAGCGGTGGACGAGCCTCAGCGGCACGGGCAGCTCACTCAGCACCCGGCGGGCCTGTTCGGGGGTGGCGCCCTCGACGACGTACGGCCCCAACTGGGCGATGTCGCTGTAGGAGAGCTCCTTGACGGCAGCTTTCGACAGTGCCTGCCATTCCTGGGCGGTGATCACCTCCCTGATGAGCGGGAACGCGTCGCGCTCCTCGTGCGCGAGGTGCGACCGCAGCAGTTCGACGAGGTCGTCGATGCGATGAGGCACCTGCTGTGGGCCGTGCTCCCGGTCGTCGAACGCCTCCTCGAGCGCGGCGAGGGTGGGATCGATGCGCGAATGCTCGGCCTCCATGTCGTCGAGCACCACGAGATCGTCGGGACGGTCGGCGAGCTTGCGGCGCATCAACGGCCAGATGTGCGTGTCCTCGATCCTGTGGTGGTGGTGCAGTTCCCGGCTGAAGCCGTGCCAGCCGACGAGCAGCGCGTCGTGGACCTCGTCGGTCTCGGTGCCGTACGTCTGCGCCACGTTCGCCAGGCGCCCGACGTCACGCCGGAACGCCGCGTGCAGCAGCGTCATCACGTCCATGTCGTCGTCGGTCAGGGCAGTGGACTTGGTGGTGGTCATGTCGGCCTCGATCCTGTCGTGCGCGAGTTCTCTCTATGAGCCTGCGACCCCCGGGCACCGGCCTTCAATCCCCCGTTCGAGGGGGTCATCTGTGACGCCGTTTCCTACGCTGGGCCCGTGACCACCCGCCGCGTGATCGACCCCGCCGGGGCCCTGTTCGGACTGGGCCTGCCCCTCGTCGCCGCCGCGGCGACACTGCTGCTGCCCCGGGTGTGGGAATCGCGGCTGCCCCCACGGATCGCCACGCACTGGTCCGGGTCGGCACCGGACGGCTTCTCGGACCCGGTGTCGTTCTCGTGGACGATGGCGCTGGTGATCCTGCTGGTCGGCGGCGGCTGCAGCGCGATCGCGGCGCTGGCCCCCGCGATGCTGATGATGCGCCGCTACATGCTGGTGCTCGGTCTCGGGGTGACCGGCCTGCTGTTCACCCTGGGTGCGACGGTGCTCGCGAGCCAACTGGACATCCCGGCCGAGCAGGCGCAGCTGCCGATGTGGAGCGTCGGCGCGGGCGTCGCGCTCGGCGTCGCGGTCGGGATACTCGGGGCGTCGCTGCTGCGGGATCATCGGGTCCGGCGGACGGCGACCGCCCGCCCCGATCCGGCGCTGCCGCGCGGGCCGGTCGAACTGCCGATCGTCGAGCAGGTCGGCACCGGAACCCGCACCACTCTGGTGCTCGCGGCGCTGGTCCTGGCCCCCGCTGTCCTCGTGTGCGGCGCGGCGCGCAGCTGGTGGCCGCTGGCGATCTTCCTGCCGGTCGCCGTGCTCGTGCTGAGTCTGCTGCGGTTCCGCGTCGTCGTCGACGCCACGGGCGTGCGGGTGCAGAATCTCGGAATGACCGCGGTGGACTACGGTCTCGACGAAATCGCCGGCGCGAAGGTCGCTCACGTCCGCCCCTTCCAGGACTGGGGCGGGTGGGGACTGCGCGCCAAGGGCCGGGGCCGATACGGCCTCGTCACGATCACCGGCCCCGCGCTGGTGGTCACCGTCGCCGGTGGGCAGGAGTTCACCGTCACCGCGTCGCAGGCGGAGCGCATGGCCGGCGCACTCAACACCCTCGCCGATCGTCGCTGACCTCCCACGTGCGGATGCCGCTTGCCGAACCCGCCGCGAGTACGCGGCCGATCCGGTCTAATGGGAGCGATCGCCGACGAGTACGGAGGCCGACGTGAGCCATCGGAAGCAGTTGCACCCGGACGGAGTCCTCGCACCGGCGTACACCGGGCGCATCGACAGCGAACCGGTTCCGGCGCTGCGACTGCCGAAGCACTCGATGGATCCGGGGGAGGCGTACCGGTACATCCACGACGAGCTGATGCTGGACGGCAGTTCGCGACTGAATCTCGCCACCTTCGTCACCACGTGGATGGAACCGCAGGCCGATGTGCTCATGGCCGAGACTTTCGACAAGAACCTCATCGACAAGGACGAGTACCCGGCGACCTCGGCGATCGAGGAACGCTGCGTGGCGATGGTCGCCGACCTGTTCCACGCGCCGGGACTGTCCGACGTCGATCCGGCGGCCGCGACGGGTGTGTCCACGATCGGCTCGAGCGAAGCGGTGATGCTCGCGGGCCTGGCGCTCAAGTGGCGCTGGCGGGCCCGGCGGCAGGCAGCCGGCGAGGACTCCTCACGCCCGAATCTGGTGCTGGGCAGCAATGTTCAGGTGGTGTGGGAGAAGTTCTGCCGCTACTTCGACGTGGAGGCGAAGTACCTGCCGATGGAACCCGGCCGCTACGTGATCACCCCCGAGCAGGTGCGGGGGGCGTTGGACGAGAACACGATCGGTGTCGTCGCGATCCTGGGCACCACGTACACCGGTGAGCTCGAACCGGTGGCCGAGATCGCCGGGATGCTCGACGACGTGGCCGGCGCGGGCGGTCCCGACGTGCCGCTGCACGTCGACGCGGCGAGCGGCGGATTCGTCGTGCCGTTCCTGCATCCGGAACTGGAATGGGACTTCCGGGTGCCGCGGGTGGTGTCGATCAACGTCAGCGGGCACAAGTACGGCTTGACCTACCCGGGCATCGGATTCGTGGTCTGGCGCGACAAGAAATACCTGCCCGAAGACTTGGTCTTCCGGGTCAACTACCTCGGCGGGGACATGCCGACCTTCACCCTGAACTTCTCCCGGCCGGGGAACCAGATCGTCGGCCAGTACTACAACTTTCTGCGGCTCGGCCACGACGGGTACCGACGGGTGATGAAGACGCTACGGTCCACCGCGAGCCGGCTGGCCGAGCAGATCGCCGGGATCGAGGGGATGCGCCTGATCTCCGACGGCACCGCCATCCCGGTCATCGCGTTCGAGCTCACCGGGGATCCGGGCTTCACCGTGTTCGACGTTTCGCACGAACTGCGGACGCACGGCTGGCAGGTGCCGGCCTACACGATGCCGGCCGACGCCCAGGACGTGGCGGTCCTGCGGATCGTGGTCCGGGAGGGGTTCAGCGCCGACCTCGCGCGGCAGCTGTTCGCCGACCTCGAGCGGGTGTGCGCCGAGTTGCGCAAGGAGGGACCGCTCCGGCACGCCGGCGAGCAGCACTTCGCGCACTGACCGCCGGGTCGCTCAGTTCCGTTCGACCTCGATGGGGTGGGTGGCCAGCAGCGCGAGCGGTAGCGGCTGCCGGCGCAGCACCCGCGCCCACAGGTCGACCCGCGGCGGTCCGAGGATGTCCTGGGGGAGGGCGGAGATGACCATCCAGTCGTCGTTGCGGAGCTCGCCTTCGAGCTGGCCGGCGCTCCACCCGGCGTAGCCGGCGAAGATGCGGATGCCTTCCACGAGCGGGCCGATGGCGGCCGGGTCGGAGTCGAGGTCGATCATGACCACCCGCCCGTCGATCCGGCGCACCCCCGGCACGCCCTCGACGGAGACGCCGACGCGCAGCGTGCCCAGGCACAGCGCCGAGTCGCGCCGGACGGGTCCGCCGACGTAGAGCGCCTTCGGATCGGCGCTGAGCGCCGTCCACTGCGGCAGCACGGCCTGGACCGCGGTGTCGCTGGTGCGGTTGAGCACCACGCCGAGGCTGCCCACGTCGCCGTGCTCGATGATGTAGACGACCGTTCGCCGGAAGGTCGGCTCGACGAGGTCGGTGGCCGACACGAGCAGGGTTCCGGGCCGGACGGCCGGTGTCGCCGGTGCCGTGCGGTCCTCGGGTTCGTCCTGATGCTGCGCCACCCCGACATCATCCCACCGTCGCCGACGGCGCGTGGCGGCAAGGCGGGGAGTTGTTCAGGACAGCCCGACGGTCTCGGCGAGCACCGCGAGGTGATGGTCGAACAGCTGCCCGGGGTCGGTGAAGGTGTCGGTGCCGTACTGGCCGAAGACCTCGAAGTTCACGGCCCCGAACAGGGCGGCCCAGACCAGCACGCCGCGCGCGAGGACGGCGTCGGGAATGCCGGTGCCGAGTTCGGCGCGGATCCGGCCGAGGTCGGCGGTGAGGGTGTCCGGCACGGCGACGGTGGTGGGGATGCGGAGGGTGCCGGCGACGTGGGCGTCGCCGAGGATGCGGACGAGCCGGACGACGACGCGGGTGCCCGGACCCGTGGTCCGCTCGGCGGGGGCGTGGTAGCCGGGGACCGGGCTGCCGAACAGCAGGGCGTAGCGCGCGGGTTCGCGCAGCGCCCAGGCGCGCACCGCGTGGCCGAGCACGCGGAACTGCTCGGTGTGGGCGTCCGCGGCGACGTCGGCGAGCGCCTCGTCGACCGTGTCGGCGAGTTCGGTGTAGCCGTCGACGACGAGGAGGGTGAGCAGTTCGTCGCGGCTCGCGACGTAGCGGTACACCGCCGAGGAGACGACGCCGAGGTCGCGGGCGACGGCGCGCAGGGACAGCGCGGCGGCACCGTGGGTGGCGAGGTGTTCGCGGCCGATCCGCAGGATGTCGGCCATCGTCTGCTGCCGGGCGCGGGCGCGGGGGGTTCCGGTCATGTCCTCACCCTGCCAGATGTGTGAGCACCGTCAACAACAGTGAGCAGTGCTCTTGACTTTGCGCACGCGGAGGTGCATCGTGATGTCAGACAGAGAGCAGTGCTCACATTTCGGAGGAGCTGACCACCATGTCGAATCTGCAGGTCGTCACCGGAGCCGGGCCCGTCGGCTGGACCGTCGCCGAACAACTCGCCGACCGGGGCCACCGCGTCCGCGTCCTCACCCGGTCCGGCAACGGCCCCGAGCACCCGCTCGTCGAACGCCGCCGGGCCGATGTCTCCGATCCAGCCCGGCTCGGCCCCGCGCTCGAGGGTGCCGGTGCCGTGTACCACTGCATCCACGGATCGGCGTACCGCGCCGACACCTGGGAGCGCGAACTGCCGACGGCGGAGAACACGGTCCTCGAGGCGGCCGGGCGCACGGGCGCGGTGGTGGTCTTCCCCGAGAGCCTGTACTCGTACAGCGAACCGGACCGGGTCATGACCGAGGACTCGCCGCGCGCGAGCACCACCGGCAAGCGGGGCGTGCGGGCCCGGCTGCTGGACCGCCGCGCCGAGAGCGACACCCGGACCGTCAGCCTGGTCGCGTCCGACTTCTTCGGACCACACGCCCGCAACGCCCACGCCGGCGAGCGGATGGTGCCGACCGTCCTGGCCGGACGCAGCCCCCGCGTGCTCGGCTCACCCGACGTGCCGCACTCGTTCACATACGTGCCGGACCTGGCGGCCGCCATGATCGCGGCCGCGGCGAATCCGGCGGCGTGGAACCGGGTCCTGCACGCCCCCACCGGTCCGGCCGGCACGCAGCGCGAACTCGTCGCCGCGTTCGCCGCGGCCGCGCAGGTGCCGGCTCCGAAGGTCGGCACGATACCCACCTGGATGCTGCGCGGTGCCGCGCTGGTCAACCGCGACGCCCGCGAACTGACCGAGATGCTCTACCAGTTCACCGATCCGTTCGTCATGGACTCCGCGTACAGCGAGGAACTCCTCGGCCTGCGCCCGACGCCGCTGCCCGAGGCCGCGGCCGCGACGGTGCGGTGGTGGCGCGAGCGGTGACGCTCACTTCCCGGTCTGGGAGGCGGCCGCCCGCTCGTCGAGGTCCGCGAGGGTGATCGGGTGCCGCGGGGGTTCGTCGACGACGACGGTGCGGGTGACCCGGAGCTCGCCGTCGACGTGCAGCAGCTCCCCGCAGCGCAGGTCCGACCAGCCCGGATCCTCGTCCATGCGCTCGCTGGCGACCACGACCGCCGGCTGCCGCGCCAGGTGGCCCGAGCGCACCCGGACCGTGCCGGCCTCGCTGGCGTGCTCGAGATGGCGGCCGCCGTGCGGACCGCCGGCGGGACGCTCGAGGACGAACAGGTCGTGGGTGTCCGGATACCGCAGCGCCCACAACTGCGTCGCGGTCGTGAGCACGACGTTCAACGCGTAGACGGGCAGATTCCCGGCGGCCCACCGGACCGCGGCGGTCAGGCCGGCGCCGACGTCGCCGCCGTGCTCGTCGATGCGACGGGTGACGAGCGCGAAGAACCGCTCCGAGTCCGTCTCGCCCGTCACCAGGTCGCGGTACGGGCCGAGTTCGGCCTCGAGCCGCGGCAGATCGCCGAGGACGCCGTTGTGGGCGAACAGCCGCCCGCGCTGCTCGAACGGATGGGTGTTGCCCACGTCCAGGCCTCCCGTCGAGGCGAACCGGATGTGTGCGAGAAACGTCTGCGAACGCCGCTCCTTCGCCTCCGTGGCGAACGCGCGGTCCTCGTACGCCGCCAGCGGCTGCTTCTCCACCACCGGGTGGCCGTCGTCGGTGAACGTCCCGAGCCCGGTGCCGTCCGGTTCACGCCGGCTCTGCCGGGCGAGCGAATCCGAAGCGTCGAGCAGCCAGAACGTGGCGTGCACCCGGTGCGGCGCGGCGGTCAGCCCGAACAGTCGGCACATGACGGACGTCCCCTCCTCCGGAAGTTGCCGGTTGCGCCGAGGGTAGGCCGGTAGACCTCGCCGGGGAGGTGGAACCGTCGTCGTGGGGCGACCCCGCACCGGACGGATAGTGTCGGACACTGTGCGGGAGTCGAGGCGGCAGGCATGGCGATCCACGGCGACGGCTCTGCGCCGATCGCCGGGACTGGCGCGGCTGACGGTCGTCCGTTTCGCCAGCCAGTTCGGGGACGGACTTTTCCAGGCCGCGCTCGGTGGGGCGATCCTGTTCAATCCGGAGCGCCAGACCGATCCCGCCGCGATCGCCGCGGGATTCGCGGTATTGCTGCTGCCGTACTCGGTGGTCGGGCCGTTCGCCGGCGCGCTGCTCGACCGCTGGGACCGCCGGCTGGTACTGCTCGCCGCCAATGCCCTGCGCGGCGTGCTCATCCTCGCCATGTCGGCGTTGCTCCTCACCGGCGGCGGATCCACCCCGCTGCTGCTGCTCGCCCTCGCCGCCGTCGGCGTCAGTCGCTTCGTGCTCGCCGGGGTATCGGCGTCCCTCCCGCACGTGGTGCGCCAATCATGGCTCGTACCGGTCAATTCCGTGCTCGCGACGGTAGGATCGGGGATCTCTGCCCTCGGGGCGGGCGTCGCGGTCACCACGATCGGCCTCGTCGGGGAAGGCGACTTCGGCTCCGGGGTGGCGGTAGCGCTCGGCGTCTCCGGCTCCGTGGTCGCCGCGCTCGCCGCCGGCGGCTTCGCCCGTCATGCGCTCGGTCCCGACCGTGCCGTGCTGCGCCACCCGATCCGGGCCGTCGCCGCCGGTCTGCACACCGGTGCCACGGCGGTGTGGGAGGCGCCGGGGGTCACGGTCGCGATGATCGGCATCGGTGCGCACCGCATCGTCTTCGGCATCGACACGCTCATCATGGTGCTGGTGCTGCGCGACGCCGACGGGGCCACGCTGCCGGGCGGGCTTGTCGGGTTCGGCGTCGCCGTAGGCGCCACCGCCACCGGGATGCTCGTCGCGGCGGTCGCCGCCCCGCTCGTCATCCCGCGCCTCGGCCGGCCCCGCACCGTCGTCACGGCACTGATCTGCGCGGGCGTCGTCCAGCTCGTCCTGGTCACCGGGTTCGACGAGACGGGACTGCTCGTCGCCGCGTTCCTGCTGGGTCTCGTCGGTCAGACCATCAAGCTCACCGGGGACGCCGCGATGCAGATCGAGATCGACGACGCCCGTCGCGGGCAGGTCTTCGCCCTGCAGGACACCGTGTTCAACATGGCGTTCCTCGCGGCGGTCGTCGCGGGCGCCCTGGTCGTCGCGCCCGACGGCCGCAGCCCGGCGCTCGCGCTCGCCGGGGTGGCGGTGTACGTCGCCGGTCTGGTCGCGGCGACGACGATCCGCCGGCTCCGCATGTGAGTCTCCGCGGTTTCGGGCGCCGGATTTGTTAGGTTCTCCGGGGCTTTTCCCGAGTATCCGGAGGAGAACGCGATGGCACGCAGGCACCGCACGCCGCTGGCTGTTCTCGCCCTGGTCTCGTTGACCCTGCCGCTGTCCGCGCTGCCCGCCCAGGCGTCGCCCGCCCCGCCCGTCAACTCGTGCTGCGAACCGGGCTTCGATCCCGCGGTCGAGCCCCCGG
This sequence comes from Rhodococcus sp. 14C212, assembly GCF_011058195.1. NCBI lineage: Bacteria > Bacillati > Actinomycetota > Actinomycetes > Mycobacteriales > Nocardiaceae > Rhodococcus > Rhodococcus sp. 14C212. Next base: position 19,135 of record NZ_JAALEH010000013.1, read on the forward strand.
ACCCCGGCGCGCCGCAGCTGCCACGGATCGACATCCCGCCCGTCGTGAAGATTCCCCTGCCGTACCCCGAGATCGTCCCGGTCCCGGTCCCCGGCCCGGCGCCGGATGACACCCGCGTACCGCAGCAGCCGTTGCCCGCCGACCCGTGCGCCGACCCGTGCCCGGACCTCGGTCTCGCGCCGGACGCTCCCGACGCCCTGCCCGGCGGCTCGAGTGGCTCGAGTGGCTCGAGTGGGTCCGCCGGCTCGAGCGGATCCTCGAGTTTCCTGCCGCGCGTCGAGCTGGATCCACAGCCGGAGACGATCCCGATTCCCGTGCCCGGCGTGCCGGGTGCACCCGTATCACCGGCCCCGCCACGGGAGAATCCGCCGTTCGAGCCGGGTACCGTCACCGCCCGGCCGCCCGCCCCCGCCGTCGGCGACGTCGCGCTGGTCTCCCAGCTGACCGGTCCCGGCTCGGAGAACCGCACCGATGCACGCTGGGCCGTGCACGGCACCGACCTCGGCATCGTGTGGGAGACGCGCCCCGGCGAGGTCGCCCTCGCGTTCGGCGACACGTTCGGGCTCGAATGGTCGCCGCCGGGCGGGGCCGGCGGCGACTGGCGCAGCAACGTCCTGGCATTCAGCCGCGACACCGAACTGTCGGACGGCCTCACCATCGACGCGATGGTGCAGGACAGCCCCTGCCACGCCGCGGAGATCCTCGACGCCCGGCATGTGAAGAACTTCGAGACGACCGTCATCCCCACCTCCGGCTTCGCGATCGGCGACCGCCAGTACGTGAGCTACATGTCAGTGCGACGGTGGAGCGTCGTGCCGGGCATGTGGTACACCAACCACGGCGGCATCGCCTACTCCGACGACCACGGCCAGACGTGGACGAAGGACCCGCATGCCCGCTGGGACAACGTGTTCGGGCTCGGCCGGTTCCAGGTCGCGACGATGGTGCCGCACGGCGACCACGTTTACATGTTCGGCACTCCGAACGGCCGCATCGGGTCGGTGGGCCTGGCCCGCGTGCCGGTCGACGACGTGCTCAATCCCTCCGCGTACCAGTTCTGGGTGCACGACCGCTGGATGCCCGTCTTCGAGCAGCTCGCCACCCCGCTCGTCGACGGTGCGGCGAGCGAGCTGTCGGTGCGGTTCGACGCCGGACGCGGCCGCTGGCAGATGAGCTACCTGGACCCGATCGCGGGCAACATCGTTCTCCGCGAGTCGGAGTCGCCGCAGGGCGTCTGGTCCGATGCCACGACGCTGGTACGGACCTCGGACTACCCGAAGGCATACGGCGGCTTCATGCACCCGTGGTCCCACGGTGCGGATCTGTACTTCACCGTCTCCGAGTGGGACAGCTACAACGTCTACCTGATGCGCGCCCGCCTGAACTGAATCGCTTTCGCGCGCAGCGTGAGCCGAGCGAATGTATCGTTCACCTCCTCAGTCCGACGGAACGATACATTCGCTCGGTCAGCGGGCGGCATGGATGCGGACCTCGGTGGCCTTGACGACGAACCACATCGTCGCACCCGGTCCGAGCGCGAGATCGGCGGCCGCGGACGTGGTGACCTCGGCGGTGATTCCGGACTCGGCGGCCCGGACGAGGACGGTGGCACCGCGGACCTCGAGTTCGCCGACGACGACGACGAACGAGTTGCGGGGGCTGCCGTGGGGTTCCTCGGGATAGACCGCGACGGCGGCGGGGGTGAACACCGCCACTGCCGAATTCCCAGGGGCACAGTCGTCGTCGAGCACACCGCGGACCCGGCCGACGGGGGTGTCGAGTCCGTCCGCGGTGACGGTGCCGGCGAGCAGGTTGAGGCCTGCGATGCGGGCCGCGAAGACACTGCGCGGCCGGGACAGCACGTCGCGCACCGTGCCCTCCTCGACGATCCGGCCGTCGTCGAGCACCGCCGCCCGGTCGGCGAGCGCCAGGGCGTCGAGCGGGTCGTGGGTGACCACCAGCGCCGTACGTCCCGGTGCGCGCAGGACGGTGCGCAGCAGCGACCGCACGGCCGGGGCGGCCGTCACGTCGAGGGCGGCCATCGGTTCGTCGAGCAGCAGCAACCGCGGGTCGGCCGCCAGCGCGCGGGCAATCGCAACGCGCTGGGCCTGCCCCCCGGAGAGCTGGTGCGGCCTGCGGTCGGCGAGTTCCGTTGCGTCGACCGCGGCGAGCTGCCGCAACGCCTCGGCGCGGGCGGCCGATCGGCCACGGCCCGCGCTGCGGGGAGCGAAGGCGACGTTGTCGACGACGTTCAGGTGCGGGAACAGCAGCGGCTGCTGGGCGAGTAGGGCCACCACGCGACGGTGTGGCGGCACGGCCACGCCCGCCGCGGTGTCGGTGAGCACGCGCCCGTCGAGTTCGACGCGACCGTCGTCGGGCTGCAGCAAGCCGGCGATCACGTTCAGCAGCGTCGACTTACCCGCGCCGTTGGGTCCCAGGACGGCGAGCACGCTGCCGGACTCCACGGCGACAGCGAGATCGACGTCCCGGGACGCGACCCGGGCCCGCAGCCGCAGGCCGGTCACAGTCCACCCGCGATCCGCCGCCCCCGCGCGGCGACGACGATCACGAGGGCGGCCGCGACGAGCAACAGCGACAACGCCACCGCCGCGTCCGCGTCGGTTTCGCGCTGGAGATAGATCTCGAGCGGCAACGTGCGGGTGACACCCTGGAGGCTGCCGGCGAAGGTGAGGGTGGCCCCGAACTCGCCGAGCGCCCGCGCGAAGGCCAGCACGGTGCCGGACGCGAGGCCCGGCAGCACGAGCGGCAGGGTGACCCTGCGGAAGACGGTGGTGGGGGGTGCCCCGAGCGTCGCGGCGACGACCTCGTACCGGGTGCCGGCGGTGCGCAGGGCACCCTCGAGGCTCATCACCAGGAACGGCAGCGCGACGAACGTCTGCGCGAGGACAACTGCCGTGGTGGAGAACGCGATACGAATTCCGAGCAGCTCGAGGTGCTCGCCGATCAGTCCGCGGCGCCCGAAGGTGTACAACAGTGCGATCCCGCCGACCACGGGCGGCAGCACGAGCGGCAGCAGCACGAGCGCGCGCAGCACCGGAAGGAAGCGCAAGGTGCTGCGCGCGAGCACGGTCGCCATCGGCACGCCGAGCAGGATGCACAGCACCGTGGCGGCCGCCGCGGTGCGCAGGCTCAGCGTCAGGGCCTGCACGGATGCCTCGGACGTCACCAGTTCCGGGAAGCGCCGCCAGTCGACGGCGAGGATCAGCGACAGCAACGGCAGGGCGACGAACAACCCGCCGATGATCGCGGGGACGTGGATCCACGTCGGCAGCCCGGCCGGTCGGACGCGCGTCACGGGGCCGCGAATCCCTTCTCGGCGAGGATCCGTCGTCCCTCGGGGCCGGTGACGTACGCGAGGAACGCCGCCGCCGTCGCGGGGTTCGCGCCGTCTGCGAGGACGGCGACGGGGTAGGTGTTGACGGCCGCCGCGGACTCGGGGAACGGCACGGCGGTCACGTCGTCGCCGGCCCGCAGAGCGTCGGTGACGTAGACGAGCCCGGCGTCGGCCTGCCCGGTGGCGACCTTGCCGAGCACGTCCGTCACCGAGGACTCCTCGCTGACGGGCTCGAGGGCGACGCCGGCGGCGTCCTCGATGCGGGCGGTCGCGGCGCCGCACGGCACCTGCGGCGCACACACGACGACGTCGAGTCCGGGTCGGGTCAGGTCCGCGAAAGTCCGCACGTCCTCGGGGTTTCCGGGTTCGGTGACGATGGTGAGGGTGTTGGCCGCGAAGTTCACGGGCTCGCCGGCCACGAGACCGGCATCGACAGCCCCGGTCATGTTCGCCGTGTCGGCGGAGGCGAAGACATCGGCGGGGGCACCCTGGGACAACCTCGCGACGAGGTCGGCCGAGCCGGCGAAGTCGAAAATGACATCTGTGCCCGGATTCTCGGTCTCGAACCGCTCCTCGATCTCCCGGAACGGTACCTGCAGCGACGCGGCTGCGAACACGGTCAGCTCGCCGGCGACCGCCGTGGCGGGCGCAGGGTCGCCGTCGCCACCGGAGCCGCACGAGGAGAGCATCAGCGCCGAGAGCGCGAAGACGACTGCCTCCGGCCGTCTCACGACGCAGCCGCCGGGGTTTCGACGATCACCGTCGTGGCCTTGACGACGGCCACCCCGAGGCTGCCCGGTTCGAGGCCGAGTTCACGGACGGCTTCGCTGCTCATCAGCGAGACGACGCGGTGCGGGCCGCACTGCATCTCCACCTGCGCCATGACGGTGTCGGACACCACGCGGGTCACGATCCCCGCGAACCGGTTGCGGGCGGAGCTGCCCACGCCGAGCAGATCGGGTGCCTCGTCCGCCTGCCGGCGGGCGAACTCGGCAAGGTCGGCTCCCTCGACGATCTTGCGGCCGGCCCCGTCCTTGCCGGCCGGCAGGGCACCCTGATCGATCCACCGCCGGACGGTGTCGTCGCTGACGCCGAGCAGCCGGGCGGCATCCTTGATGCGAATCTGCGTCACAAAGCAGACACTACTTCCGCTTCTGCGGACCTATCAAGGTCTATGGAACGAATCTGCGGATCAGTACACGTCGCGCACGTAGCGCTTCTCGGCGGCGAGCTGCTCGACGTACGTTTCGGCGTCCTCCTCGTCGAGCCTGCCGTGCACCTGCACCACCTCGCGCAGCGTCTCGTCGACGTCCTTGGCCATCCGGCTCGCGTCGCCGCACACGTAGAAGTGGGCACCGTCCTGCAACCACTTCCACAGCTGGGCCCCGTGCTCGCGCATCCGGTCCTGCACGTAGACCTTCTGCCGCTGGTCGCGGGAGAAGGCCAGATCGAGCCGGGTGAGGAAGCCGTCGGCGTGCATCGCCTCGATCTCGTCCCGGTACAGGTAGTCGGTGGACGAACGCTGATCGCCGAAGAACAGCCAGTTCCGGCCGGTGTGGCCCATCTCGCGGCGATCGTGCAGAAAGGCACGGAACGGCGCGATGCCGGTGCCGGGACCGACCATGATCATCGGGGTGTCCGGCGTCCGGGGCGGCCGGAAGTGGTTGCTGCGCTGGACGAAGATGGGGATGTCGACGCCGTGGCTGTGGTCGGCGAGGAAGCTCGAGCACACCCCGGCCCGGCCGATGCCCTCGTAGCTGTAGCGCACCACCGAGACGGTCAGCTGCACCTCGCGGGGGTTGGTCCGCGGGCTCGAGGAGATCGAGTACATGCGGGGCTGCAGCCGCTTGAGCACGGGCAGCCACTCCTCGATCGGCGCCTTGAACGGATACGCCGAGATCACGTCCATCGCCTGCTTGCCCCACAACCACTGCTGCAGCTCGATCTTGTTACCCGGCCGCAGCAGCTTGGCCAGCTCCGCGCTCTGGGTCTGCTCGTGGACGAACCGCAGCAGCTCGGGGGTCACGCGAGCGATCTCGAGGTGCCGGGTGGCGGCCTCGCGCAATGGGATGGTCGGCAGATCGGCCAATTCCACGGGTGTCTCCGGGTCGAGCGCGGTGACCTGCAGCCATTCGTCGACCGTCTCGGGTCCGTTGGTGGGCATCACGCCGAGCGCGTCCCCGGCCTCGTACACGAAGTCCGGGTCGTACAGCTCGAATCCGAACTGACGCACGTCCTTCGACGATCCCGGTCCACTGAGCGGGACGTTCCGGGTCAGCCGGGTGACGAGCGGTGCCCTCCGGCTGTATGCAGGTTCGGACTTCGCCGGGGGCCCCGAGATGATCGGGGCCGGCGCGGCACCGTCGGGACGCACGAGTTGCTCGACGGTGGCGAGCCATTCGCCGGCCGGCTCGTCGTAGTCGGGCTCGCAGTCCACCCGTTGCGTGAGCCGGGTGGCCCCGAGTTCGGTGAGCCGCTCGTCGATGCGGCGGCCGTGACCGCAGAAGTCGTCGTAGCTCGAGTCCCCGAACGCCAGCACGGCGTAGCGGGTGTCGGGAAGGCGGGGCGTGTCGTCGCTGTTGAGGGCGTTCCAGAAGGCGGTGCCGTTGTCCGGGGCGTCGCCGTCGCCGAAGGTGCTGGTGATGACGAGCAGGTCGCGCACCCCGGTCAGCGCGGACACGTCGTAGTCGTCCATCCCGACCAGGGAGGCGGGCCGGCCCGCGGCGCGGAGGCGCTCGGCGCACATCCGGGCGAACTCCTCGGCGTTGCCGGTCTGCGACGCCCACGCCACCACCACCGGCGGCACACCGTCGGCCTCGTCGCGGTCCGGTACGGCGTGCGAAAAGTGCCCCGCGAGCAGCCCGTCCACCCATGCCCGGGTGGCAGCCGGAAGAGGGGCGGACGCCGGGAGCACCGGCACACCCACCTGTCCGGACTCCCGGAATCCCGTGAGAAATCCTGTCAGATAACGTTTTTCGATATCGTCGAGCACAGGCGGCGCGACGTCCCCCAGCCCGAGCGTCGAGGCGAGCCGGTCGGCCGGCGCACCCGACGGTTCGGGCCGGGCGGGCGTTGCCACCTTGGTCAGCGACACCGCGCACACCTTGAACTCCGGCTGCAGCGACGCGGGATCGACGGCGTCGTTGGTGACCGCGTTGATCGACAGGTACTCCCCGAACATGTCGTTCCAGTGGAACGGGGCGAAGCAGCTACCCGGCCGCACCCGGTCGGTGACCACGGCCGGCAGCACCGCCCGGCCCCGGCGGGACGCGACCTCCACCTGGTCACCGTCCGCGATCGAGAGTATTTGCGCATCAACGGGATTGATCTCGACGAAGGGTCCGGGATTCAGCTTGTTGAGCTTGGCGACCTTCCCCGTCTTGGTGAGCGTGTGCCACTGGTGCTGGACGCGGCCGGTGCCGAGCACGACGGGGAAGTCGTCGTCGGGCATCTCGGCCGGCAGCATGTGCGGTCGGGGGTGGAACGCGGCCCTGCCAGTGGCGGTGGCGAACCGCAGCCGGGGGACGGTGCCGTCCTCCGACCTCAGCAGGGTCTGGCTCACCCCGTCGTTGAGATAGCGGATCGGGTTCCGGTCGGTCGCGGCGTCCGGCGGGCACGGCCATTGCACGGGGGTCTCGCGCAACCGGTCGTACGTGATTCCGCGCAGGTCGTATCCGGTCTTGGGGTTCCAGAAGCGCGTGATCTCCTCGAAGATCTCCTCGGGGCAGGAATAGGTGAACGCCTCGGCGTAGCCCATGGCGCAGGCGACGCGCGCGATGATCTGCCAGTCCGGCAGGGCCTGTCCGACGGGGTCGATCGCCTGTGGCAGCAGCGTGAGGTTGCGCTCGGAGTTGACCATCACCGCCTCCGACTCCGCCCACAGCGCTCCCGGCAGCAGGACGTCTGCGTACGCGGTGGTTTCGGTCTCGAGAAAGACGTCCTGTGCGACGACGAACTCGGCCTTCTCGAGACCTTCGACGACGGTGCGCCGATTAGCCACGGAGGCAACCGGATTGGTGCAGATGATCCAGCAGGCCCGGATGACGCCCGCGGCCATCTGCTCGAACATGTCGACGGTGCCCTTGCCGACCGTGGTGGGGATCGCGCCGGGCGGCAGCCCCCACTGCTGCTCGACGAAGGCCCGCTCGGCGTCGACGAGGACGGAGCGCTGCCCCGGCAGGCCGGGCCCCATGTATCCCATCTCGCGGCCGCCCATGGCGTTGGGCTGGCCGGTGAGCGAGAACGGGCCGCTGCCGGTGCGGCAGATCGCGCCGGTGGCCAGATGCAGGTTGCAGATCGCGTTGGTGTTCCAGGTGCCGTGGGTGCTCTGGTTCAAGCCCATGGTCCAGCACGACATCCAGTCACCGGCCTCGCCGATCCACCGCGCGGCCGTGCGGATGTCCTCTTCGGCCAGTCCGGTGATCTCCGCGACGCGTGCGGGGGTGTAGTCCGCGAGGAACCCGGGCATGGCGTCCCAGCCCTCGGTGAATTCCGCCACGAACGCCCGGTCGACGTGCCCGTTCTCGACGATCAGGTGCAACAGACCGTTCAGCAGCGCCAGGTCGGTCCCCGGCGCGATCTGCAGGAACAGGTCCGCCTTCTCGGCGGTGGCCGTGCGACGGGGGTCGACGACGACGAGCTTCGCACCGGCCTTGACCCGGTTCATCATCCTGAGGAAGAGGATGGGGTGGCAGTCGGCCATGTTCGCGCCGCTGACGAAGAACAGGTCCGCGTGGTCGAAGTCCTGGTAGGAGCCGGGCGGGCCGTCCGCGCCGAGCGACTGCTTGTAACCGGTGCCGGCGCTGGCCATGCACAACCGCGAGTTGGACTCGACGTTGTTGGTGCCGACGAACCCCTTCGCGAGCTTGGTGATCAGGTACTGGGCTTCGAGGGACATCTGGCCGGAGACGTAGAAGGACAGGGCGTCGGGTCCGTGCTCGTCGAGCACCTCCCGCAACCGGCGGGCGGTCTCGGCGATCGCGGCGTCGACCTCCACGGGCACCGGCGCACCGCCGCGTTCGGGGCGCCGGTACGCGGTCTCCATCCGTCCGCCGGCGGCCAGCATCTCGGCGCTGGTCGCCCCCTTCGTGCACAGCCGCCCGAAGTTGGTGGGGTGCTCCTTGTCGCCGTACGCGTCGAGCACCCGGCGGCCGCCGGTGGCGGGGTCGAGGCCGACCTCCAGCACCATGCCGCAGCCCACGCCGCAGTATGAGCAGGCGGTCTTGACCTTCGTGATCTCGCCCTGCATCGAACCGCTCCTCACCTGGGTCGGCCACGTTCCTCCGGCCGGGTCTCATGCTCCCGACACCGTGTTTCGTGGGCATTAACCGTGGTGAGTCCCCGGTGACATCTGGCTCACGATTCGCCGCCCGGGGCGGTGAGAGGGTGAGCGCGCACCCCGAACGCACGGCATCCCGCCGGCCGACACAGCCGGCGGGATGCCGCCCGAGGTGTGGAGGATCGGCCCGGGAGAGGCCCGATCCTCAGGGATCAGGTGAGGTCGAACCGGTCGAGGTTCATCACCTTGTTCCATGCCGAGACGAAGTCCTGCACGAACTTCTGCTGCGCGTCGGCGCTGCCGTAGACCTCGGCGATACCGCGCAGCTGCGAGTTCGAACCGAAGACGAGGTCGACGGCCGTGGCCGTCCACTTGACCTCCCCCGTGGCACGATCGCGACCCTCGTACACGTTCTCGGTCGACTCGGACACCTTCCACTCCGTGCGCATGTCGAGCAGGTTCACGAAGAAGTCGATGGTCAGTGCCTCGGGCCGGTCGGTGAACACGCCGTGGGCGGATTGCCCGAAGTTGGCGTTCAGGGCACGCATCCCGCCGACGAGAACCGTCATCTCCGGAGCGGTCAACGTCAACAGGTTCGCCCGGTCCAGCATCAGCCGCTCCGGCGGCAGCTTCTCGCCGGCCCGCAGGTAGTTGCGGAACCCGTCGGCCGCGGGTTCGAGCACGGCGAACGACTCCACATCGGTCTGTTCCTGCGAGGCATCGGTGCGGCCCGGCGTGAACGGCACCGTGATCTCGACGCCGGCGTTCTTCGCCGCCTGCTGGACGGCGGCGCATCCGGCCAGGACGATCAGGTCTGCGAGCGAGACCTTCTTCGCAGACTGTGCGCTGTTGAAGTCCTGCCGGATCCGCTCGAGGCTCTGCAGCACCTCGGCCACCCGATCCGGTTCGTTGATCTCCCAGTTCTTCTGCGGCTCGAGGCGGATGCGTGCCCCGTTGGCCCCGCCGCGCTTGTCGGTGCCGCGGAAGCTCGCCGCCGACGCCCACGCGGCGGCGACCAGCTGGGGGATGGACAGTCCCGATTCGAGGATCTTGCTCCCGAGGGCGGCGATGTCGTCCGCTCCGATCAGTTCGTGGTCGACCGCGGGAACCGGGTCCTGCCACAGCTGCGGCTCGGGGACCCACGGTCCGAGGTAGCGCGCGACGGGTCCCATGTCGCGATGCAGCAGCTTGTACCAGGCCTTCGCGAATTCCTCCTCGAACTCCTTCGGGTTGTCCAGCCAGCGCCGGGTGATCGGTCCGTAGATCGGGTCGAGTCGCAACGAGAGGTCCGTCGTCAGCATCACCGGCGAATGCCGCTTCGACGGATTGTGGGCGTCGGGGACGGCGTCGGCTCCGGCCCCGTCCTTCGGGATCCACTGCCACGCACCGGCGGGGCTCTTGGTCTTCTCCCACTCGTAACCGTAGAGGGTTTCCAGGAAGCTGTTGTCCCACTGCCGGGGGGTGGGTGTCCAGGCGCCCTCGAGACCGCTGGTGATCGCGTCCCCGCCCACGCCGGTGCCGAAGGAGTTCTTCCAGCCGAGACCCTGCTGTTCGATGGGAGCGGCCTCCGGCTCGGGACCGACGTGGTCGGCCGTGGCGGCGCCGTGGGTCTTGCCGATGCTGTGACCACCGGCGATGAGCGCCGCGGTCTCGACGTCGTTCATCGCCATCCGGCCGAACGTCTCCCGGATGTCCCGGGCCGCGGCGATCGGATCCGGGTTACCGTTGGGCCCTTCCGGATTCACGTAGATCAGACCCATCTGCACGGCGCCGAACGGGCCGGACAGTTCCCTGTCGCCGGCGTAACGCTCGTCCCCGAGCCACGTGTCCTCGGGTCCCCAGAACACCTCGTCGGGCTCCCAGATGTCCTCGCGCCCGAAGCCGAAGCCGAACGTCTTGAACCCCATCGATTCGTAGGCGCAGTTGCCGGCGAAGATCAGCAGGTCCGCCCACGAGAGCTTCCGGCCGTACTTCTGCTTGATCGGCCAGAGCAACCGCCGCGCCTTGTCGAGGCTCGCGTTGTCGGGCCAGCTGTTGAGGGGGGCGAAGCGCTGGGCGCCCTTGCCGCCACCGCCCCGGCCGTCGGCGATGCGGTACGTGCCCGCGGCATGCCAGCTCATCCGGATGAAGAGCGGCCCGTAATGGCCGTAGTCGGCCGGCCACCACTCCTGCGACGTCGTCATCAACTCGAAGATGTCCTGTTTCAGGGACTCGACGTCGAGGGTCGCGAACTCGTCGGCGTAGTTGTAGTCCGGGCCCATCGGATTGGAGAGGGGCGAGTGCTGGTGGAGAACCTGCAGGTCCAGCTGGTTCGGCCACCAGTCCCGGTTGGTCCTGGGCCGATGCGGCTTCGGCTCGGGGGACGGGATTACCGGATTTTCGCTTTCACTGTTGGACACGTCGGCCCTTCCTTCCGGGTTTCGGTGAATCGGACGGTGATCACGGATGTGATCGCGAAGCGTGTGCTGCCGAGCAGTCGGGGCACATGCCCCAATAGATGACCTCGGCCTCGTCGACGAGGAAGCCGCGGTGGTCGGAGGCGGTCAGGCAGGGGGCCTCGCCGACGGCGCAGTCGACGTCGGCGATGGCCCCACAGGACCGGCAGACGAGGTGGTGGTGGTTGTCCCCGACACGCGACTCGTAGCGGGCGACGGACCCGGACGGCTGGATCCGCCGCACCAGACCCGCATCGGTCAGCGCATGCAGCACGTCGTACACGGTCTGCCGGGACACGTCGGGCAGAACGGTGCGCACGGCGCCGAAGACCGTCTCCGTGTCGGCGTGCGGATGCGCGTGCACCGCCTCCAGCACCGCGATCCGGGGCCGGGTCACGCGCAGCTCCGCCGTACGCAACTGCTCCACGTAATCCCGCGTCGAGGGCACGTGGATACTATGACGCACTTTTCTGGAATGAGTCACGACTTTGGGTAACCGCAGCGTGATCAGAATTCGGGCGGGTGTCCGGGGGCGCGGGCGGCGGTCGCGCGGACCCGCACCCGCCCGGCTACCCGGCCGCTAGGACTTGGGCTGCTGCGCCCACCACTTCACCAGCTCGGCCTCGGCCTCGGCGCGATCGAGGGGACCACGGTCGAGCCGCAGCTCCTTGAGGAACTTCCAGGCCTGCCCGACCTGCGGGCCGGGTCTCAGGCCGAGCAGCTCCATGATGGCGTTGCCGTCGAGGTCGGGCCGCACCTTCGCCAGGTCCTCCTGCTCGGCGATCCGCTCGATGCGCGTCTCGAGATCGTCGTAGGTGGCCTGCAGCGCCGCGGCCCGGCGCTTGTTGCGGGTTGTGCAGTCCGCCCGCACCAGCTTGTGCAGCCGAGGCAGCAGTTCACCGGCGTCGTGCACGTAGCGCCGGACCGCCGAGTCCGTCCACTGGCCCTTGCCGTAGCCGTGGAACCGCAGGTGCAGGAACACGAGCTGGCTGACGTCGTCGACCATCTGCTTGGAGTACTTCAGGGCCCGCATCCGCTTGCGGACGAGCTTGGCCCCGACGACCTCGTGGTGGTGGAAGCTGACGCCGCCGCCCGGCTCGTTGTGCTTCGTGGCGGGCTTGCCGATGTCGTGCAACAGGGCCGCCCAGCGCAGCACGAGATCGGGATCCCCGTCCTCGAGGTCGATGGCCTGCCTGAGCACGGTCAGCGAATGCCAGTACACGTCCTTGTGCTGATGGTGCTCGTCGATCTCGAGCTTCATCGCCGGGATCTCCGGGATCACCCGCTCGGCGAGGCCGGTCTCCACCATGATGTCGATGCCCTCGATCGGGTAGGCACCGAGGATCAGCTTGTCGAGCTCGGCCTGCACCCGTTCGGCGCTGATCCGCAGGATCTCGTCACCCATGGCCACGATCGCGTCGTGCACCCGCTCCGCCAGCGCGAACCCCAGCTGGGAGACGAACCGCGCCGCGCGCAGCATCCGCAGCGGATCGTCGTGGAACGACTCGCTCGGCATCGCGGGGGTGTCGATGACCCCGGCGAGCAGGGCGTCCATCCCGCCGAGCGGGTCGACGAAGTCCTCCGCGCCGGTCGGGCCGATCCGCACCGCCATGGCATTGACGGTGAAGTCGCGGCGAATCAGGTCGTCCTCGAGGCTGGTGCCGTACTCGACGATCGGGTGGCGGGTGACGCGGTCGTACGCGTCGCTGCGGAACGTGGTGATCTCGATCTGCTCCGGTCCCTTGACCGCGCTGATCGTGCCGAAGTCGATGCCGGTGTCCCACTGGTGGTCGGCCCAGCCGCGCAGCAGCGCCTGCACCTGCTCGGGCCGCGCGTCGGTGGTGAAGTCCAGGTCGGTGCCGAGGCGACCGAGCACCGCGTCGCGGACGCTCCCTCCCACCAGGTACAGCTCGTGACCGGCGGCGGTGAAGCGCTCACCGAGCGGGGCCAGGATGTCCGACAGCGCACGCAGCGTCGCGTCGGCCCCGGCGAGCAGTCGGGCGCGCCGCTCGGTGTCGGTGGAGGGAGAGTTCACGTCTTCGAACCTTACCGAGGTGGCCGAACGCGCAGTCGCGCGATCCGGACGTGCCTGGTTGGACCGTCGCGCACGTCCCGCCAACTAGTATCGATGAGGTGTCGCCCGCAGAACGTGCCAACCGCAACCGCCGCACCTCGCGGCGGCGTGGCGCGGGCGCCAAGTCCGGTGGCCGGGCCACCTCCGACGCGGCGAAGCCTCACCTGCGCACGGTCCGCGAGACATCGGCCGGGGGACTGGTGGTCGACGGCCTCGGCGGACCCCCCGACAAGTTGTGCGCGGCGTTGATCGGCCGCACCGACCGGCGCGGCCGGCTGCTGTGGTCGCTGCCGAAGGGACACATCGAGAAGGGCGAGACCGCCGAGCAGACGGCGATGCGCGAGGTCCACGAGGAGACCGGAATCCACGGCACCGTCCTCGCCACGCTCGGCAGCATCGACTACTGGTTCGTCACCGAGGGCCGGCGCGTCCACAAGACCGTGCACCACTACCTGCTGCGTTACCTGGACGGCGAGCTCTCCGACGCCGACGTCGAGGTCACCGAGGTGGCCTGGGTGCCGCTGCCGGAGCTGCGCTCGCGCCTGGCGTACGCGGACGAGCGCAGGCTCGCCGACGTCGCCGACCAGCTGATCGCCGAGATGGATCCGTCGATGCTGCTCGGACCCGGCGGACCGGAGGCCCGTCTCGGATGACGTCGGCAGCTCGCCGGGCCGCGGCGGCCGTTCTCGCCGTGCTCGCGCTCGTCCTGACGACGGCCGGCGTGGCCGTCGCCCAGCCGCGCAGCGACGCGTCCGACGCCCCGCGCTTCCTCGAGCTGCGCATCGACTCGGTGACGCCGACGACGATGTCCACCAGCAGCGAGCCGGTGGTGACCGTGACCGGCACACTCGAGAACGTCGGGGACCGCGACGTCGAGGACATCGCCGTTCGGCTGCAGCGCGCCCCGGCGGTCGGCTCCGCCGAGGAGCTGCGCACGGCGCTGACCTGGGATCAGACCGCCTACGACCGCACCGGGCCGTTCGAATCGGTCACCGACGTCCTCGCACGGGGTGAGCAGCGGCGGTTCCGCCTCGAGCTGGCGCTGCGCTCGGACGAGGACCCGTCGCTGGGAATCGACACCCCCGGCGTGTATCCGCTGCTCGTCAACGTCAACGGCGCTCCCGAGTACGGCGGTCAAGCCCGGCTCGACGACGCCCGGTTCCTGCTGCCCGTGCTGGGGGTGCCCGCGAGCGAGAACCGCGAGAGCCGGCCCGTGCCACCGGACACGTCCGCACCCGTGGGCGTCACGATGCTGTGGCCCCTCGCGGACCGGCCGCGCCTCGCGGCGGGGGTGCCCGGATCGGCGACGGAACCGGTCCGCCTCGTCGACGACGACCTCGCGACGTCGCTCGCCGACGGCGGCCGGCTCGACGGACTGCTCGACGCCGCCGAGCGAGCGGCCGCCGCCGAGGACCGCCGCGTCGCCGACACGATGTGCCTGGCCGTCGATCCCGATCTGCTCGTCACCGTCGCCAACATGACCCGCGGCTATCTGGTGGTCGAGGACGCCGCCGAGCCGATGGGCGACACCCACGACGGGGAGGGGACGGCTGCGGCCGTCGCGTGGCTGGAACGGCTGCGCACCCTGGCGGCCTCGATGTGCACGGTCGCGGTGCCCTTCGCCCAGGTCGACGTGGCCGCCCTCGCCGAACTCGACGACGCCTCCCTCGCCGGGCCCGCGCTCGCCGCACCGACCGAGATCGTGAACACGACCCTCGGGATCACCACGACCCGGGACGACGTGGTCTGGCCCGACGCGGGGGTGCTCACCGAGAAGTCGGGGGCGCTGCTCGCCGCCGACGGCCCGGTGACGACCCTGCTCGCCGACACGGCGGTCGACGCCGCGGACTCGGAGGCGGGCAGGGGTCCGATGCCCGTGCGTGGGGTGGACGGTCTGTCCGCGGTCCTGTTCGACAGCGCCGCCGCCACCGCGCTCGCCGCGCTGGGCGACGCTCCCCAGACGCCGTCGTTCGCCGCCGAGGATGCCCGCTACGACCTCACCGAGGATTCCCCGGCCGCCCGGCTGCAGGACGCGCTGGGCGCCCTGAGCTGGCCTGCGCTGCGCACGTCGGAGAACGCCACCCGCACCGTGTCCACCGGCGAGGGCGCGTCCGCGGCCCCGGGCTCCGTACTGTTCGTGCCGCCCCAGTCCTGGAGCGCGTCCGGCGACGACGCCGCCGCGGTCCTGTCGATGGTCGGCACCCTGATCCGCTCCGGCCTGGCCACCCCGCGTCCGTTCGACACCCTGTTCCCACCCGCCGCCGGGGACGCCCCCACCGTCGCGCTGTCCTACCCGGAGCAGGCCATCGTCGACGGTGCGTCGGCCGACGTGATGGACGCGGCCCGCGAGCAGGCACCCCGGCTCGACGCGTTCCAGGAGGCGCTCGTCGAGGACCCGCAGGCGCAGCTGACACCGCAGCAGTTCACCACACCGCTACGCGAGGACCTGTTGCGCGCGATGAGCCTGGCGGGCCGGCGCGGGCCCGACCCCGACGTCGCCGCGCGCGACGCGGAGCAGCGCGGCGAAGAGGTGCGCGACGCCGTCGACGGGATGTTCGCGGGAGTGACCGTGCTCTCACCGGGCGGCGTCTACACGCTGACCTCGGAACAGAGTCCCCTACTGTTGGTCGCGCGCAACGATCTGCCCGTGGGCATCACCGTGCGGCTGCACGTGGACGCGCCGTCGGCGATGAAGATCACCGACATCGGGCCCATCCAGCTGCCCCCGCGGGGCAGCCGCACCCTCACGGTACCGGCGCAGATCAGCGACTCGCGGAAGATCGGTGTCGAGTTCGCCCTGACCACGGAGTCCGGGCTGCCGCTCGGCACCCCGACGAACGTGACGGTACGGTCCAACGCGTACGGCCAGGTTCTCGCGATCGTCACCGGCTGTGCGGGGGCGCTGCTGCTGTTCCTGGCGGGCCGTCGTCTCCTGCACCGCTTCCGCGGCGAGCCCGATCCAGCCGACGAAGGGTACGAGAAACGATGACCGGGAATCCGACCCGTGAGGACGTCGCCCCGCCCGCCCCCGCGGCGGCGGAGCCGGCCCCGCGCAAGAGCCCCGGCCTGCTCGCCGCGACCGGCTCGATCGCCTTCGCGACCCTGATCAGCCGCATCACCGGCTTCGTCAAGCAGGTGCTGTTGCTGACCCTGCTCGGCGCCGCCGTCGCCAGCTCCTACACGGTGGCCGCCCAGATCCCGAACATGATCTCCGAGCTGGTGCTCGGTGCCGTCCTCACCTCGATTGTCGTGCCGGTGCTGGTCCGCGCGGAACGCGAGGACCCGGACGGCGGTACGGCGTTCGTCCGGCGCCTGTTCACCGTCTCCCTCACCGTGCTCGGCCTCGCCGCCCTGCTGGCCACCGCCGCAGCGCCGATCCTCGTCACCCGGTTCTTCCTCGACGACACGGGCAAGGTGTCGACGACGCTGACCACGGCGCTGACGTATCTGCTGCTGCCGGCGATCCTGTTCTACGGCCTGTCGGCGCTGCTGACCGCCATCCTGAACACCCGGCAGGTGTTCAAACCGGGCGCGTGGGCGCCGGTGCTGAACAACATCGTCGTCATCACGGTCCTGGTCCTGTACTTCCTGCTGCCGGGGGAGATCACCCTCGACCCGGTGCGCATGAGCGATCCGCACCTGCTGCTGCTCGGCTGCGGCGTCACCCTCGGTGTGGTGACCCAGGCGATGTCCCTGGTGCCGGCGCTGCGCCGCGAGGGGATCAGCCTCAAGCCGCTGTGGGGGCTCGACGACCGGCTGCGCCAGTTCGGCGGCATGGCCGCGGCCATCGTGCTGTACGTGCTCATCAGCCAGGCCGGCATGGTGTTCGCGACACACGTCTCGTCGAGCGCCGACGCGGCCGGCCCGGCGATCTACAACAACGCGTGGCTGCTGCTGCAGCTGCCGTACGGCGTCCTCGGCGTCACGGTGCTCACCGCGATCATGCCGCGGCTGAGCCGCAACGCCGCCGAGGAGGACACCCCGGCGGTGGTGGACGACCTGTCGGTCGCGACCCGGCTGACGATGATCGCGCTGATCCCGATCGTCGTGTTCTTCACCGTCGCCGGCCCGCAGATCGGCACAGCCCTGTACGGCTACGGCAGCTTCGGCGAGGGCAACGCCGAACGGCTGGGCCAGGCGGTCAGCTGGTCGGCGTTCACCCTGATCCCCTACGCCCTCGTCCTCATCCATCTGCGTGTGTTCTACGCACGCGAACAGGCGTGGACCCCGACGTGGATCATCCTCGGCATCACCGCCGTGAAGATCGGCCTGTCCGCGATCGCGCCCGTCGTCGCCCGCAACGACGACCAGGTGGTGCTGCTGCTGGGCGTGGCGACCGGCCTGGCCTTCACGGTCGGGGCGGGCATCGGCGGATTCCTGCTGCACCGCGCCCTCGGCGACCTGCGGATGGCGAACGTGGGCCGGACCGTGTGGCACGTGGTGATCGCCTCGGCCGCCGGCACAGTGGCGATGCTGCTCACCGATCGGCTGCTGCGGCTCGGTGCGCTGAGCGACCGGTTCGGCGGCCTCGGCTCGATGGTGCGGGTCGCGATCACCGGCGCGCTGATGCTGCTGGTGACCCTCACGGTGATGTGGTTGCTGAAGGTGCCCGAGATCCTGGCGATCACCGCGGCGGTCCGGCGCAAGGTCGACGCGCTGCGCGGGCGCACGCCCGTCGAGCCGGCCGTCGCCGAGGCGGATGCCGACGAGATCGCCGAACTCGAGGCGGCCCGCTTCGAGGAATCGGAGGCCGAGAAGACCATCGTGTTGCCGCGCCTGGACTACGGCGACTACGGGGTGGCCCCGTACGACGCGGTCACCGAGGTGATTCCCGCGATCAGGGACGTGCCGAACCACATCGATGCACACCGGCAACTCCCGTACCCTGGTCGACGGCAGGTTCGTACCACCCGGGACGGATCGCGCCGGTTCGCGGATGCCGGACGGCCTCCCGGTTACCTCCGGGGCGGGCGAGTCGAACAAGAAGGAGTGAGGGTGAGCGACGACCACGCTACCGGTAAGTCCACGGTCGATGAGTCCGCATCGACGGACCCGGGTTCGGTGTCCACGGACACCGACGGCACGTCGACGCAGTCCCCGCAGGCCGGCGTCCCCGGCCGTTCCGCCTCGCCGCAGAAGTCCGCCGGCGGCCCGGCCGAGAACCGCTCCGGTGCCGGCCGGCCCCGCCGCGATCCCCACGTCGACACCGGCGTCATCCCGATCGGCTCGCCCCAGCTGCCTCCGCTGCGGGTGCCGGGGTCGGCGCCGCGCACCCCGATGCGCGGACCGAAGCTGATCCCCGGCGCGTCCGTTGCCGGTGGCCGCTACCGTCTGCTCGCCCCGCACGGCGGCGCGCGCGGTCTGCGATTCTGGCAGGCGCAGGACGTCAAGCTCGACCGCGAGGTGGCACTGACGTTCGTCGACGCCGAGCAGCGCGCCGGGGACGTGACCGGTCCCGACGGTCCGCAGGCCATCCTGTCGCGCACGCTGCGGCTGGGCCGGATCAACTCACCGGGGCTCGCACGCGTGCTCGACGTGGTCCGCGGCAGCTCGGGCGGCATCGTCGTCTCCGAGTGGACGCCCGGTCGTTCGCTGCGCGAGATGTCCGGCACCGAGCCGTCCCCGCTCGGTGCGGCCCGCGCTGTGCAAGCCCTCGCGGCCGCGGCGGAGGCCGCGCACCGCAGCGGCGGCGCCCTCTCGATCGATCACCCCGACCGGATCCGCATCAGTGTCGCCGGCGACGCGGTGCTGGCCTTCCCCGCCACCTTCGCCGACGCGGACGTGACCTCCGACGTCCGTGGCCTCGGCGCGAGCCTCTACGGCCTGATCACCGCACGCTGGCCGCTGCCCGAGCAGGCCGCGCCCGGGGAACAGCCCCCGGCGCACACCGGCGGCACGATCGGCGGAATGCGCCCGGCGGACCTGACCGCCGAGGGCATCGCGGTCGAGCCCCGCACGCTGCGGGCGGAGGTGCCGTTCGAGATCTCCGCGGTGGCGGTGCGTGCACTCGCTGCCGACGGCGGCATCCGGACCGCGGCCACCGTGCAGCACATCCTCGGCCAGGCCTCGGTCGTGGACCAGAAGACCGACATGATCCCGGCGCTGCGGCTCGGCCAGCGCAGTGCCGGCGCCACCGACCACGCCCTCGCGGACCCGGAGGCCCTCGCCGAGGAGAAGAAGCGGTCCGAGCGGATGCTGTTCGCGCTCGTCGGCCTCGGCATCACCACGGTGGTGCTCCTCGCCCTGATCGGCTGGTGGATCGCGAACCTGCTCGCCGGGGGCAGCTCCGACGAGCCGCTCACGAGCCAGGAATTCGGTCTCACCCCGACCTCTGAGGCGCCGTCGGAGCCGGTCGCGCAGGCGCCGGCCCCGGCCGCAGCGGCCGGACCGGTGGCGGCGTCGGCGGTGTCGGTCTTCTCCCCGCAGGGCACCCCGGATTCGCCGGCGACGGCGCGGTTGGCGATCGACGGTGATCCGTCGACGGAGTGGAGCACCGACGCGTACTTCCAGCCGTTTCCCGCCCTGAAGAACGGTGTGGGACTGATGGTGGCGCTCGCCGAGCCGGCCGCGCTCTCGTCGGTGTCGGTGACGTCGGACAGCCCGGGCACGAAGGTCGAGATCCGCAGCGCACCGTCGGACCAGGCCTCCCTGGACCAGACCCAGGTGATCGGCTCGGCGACGCTACGGTCCGGCGTCACGGAGATCCCCGTCGAGGCCGAGGGCCGCACCTCCGATGTGCTGGTGTGGATCACGGGGCTGAGCACGTCCGGTGGCGGCAACAAGAGCTCGATCGCCGAGGTGACGTTCACCGCCGCCGAGTAGCCCGGCGCACGCACCTCCGATCGCCCACCTCGATCGGCTACCATCCGCGCGTGCGAATTTTGGGGGGGATCGCAGGAATTGCCGTGTCCGACGCCGAGTTACTGGCGGCGCACGCGGCGGGGGACCGACGCGCGTTCGCGCAACTGCTCGAACGGCACTACGACCATCTGTGGCAGGTGGCACGCCGCACCAGCTATTCGCCCGAGGATGCCGCGGACGCCCTGCAGGAGGCGTTGCTGTCGGCGCATCGTACGGCGGGGAAATTCCGGAACACCGCGGCGGTCCGCAGCTGGCTGCACACCATCGTGGTGAACGCGTGCCTGGACCGCATCCGGCGCAACAAGACGCGACCGACCGTCCCGCTGTACGACGACGGCACGGACGCCCGCGACGAACGGGATCGCATCGCGGAGCGGGAGATTGCGCTCGACATCGAGGCCGCGTTGTTCACCCTGCCACCGGAGCAGCGCGCCGCGGTCGTCGCGGTCGACGTGGAGGGCTGGCCGGTGAGCGAGGCGGCCCGTCGGCTCGGTGTTCCCGAGGGCACCGTCAAGAGCCGCTGTGCGCGCGGGCGCCGTCGGCTCGCGGTGCTTCTCGGTGACCTGCGGGATACGGGGAACCGATCGTGATCGGCGGCCGTCTTATCCTGATGAGGGCACACCAGGAGGCTGGGAGGACAGCGGATGACCGAGGACGAGCTGCCGCAGCCGCCGTATTCTGCCGACCTGCTCGCCGACCTGCACGCCGGGGTCCTGGACGACGAACTCGCCGCCAGGTTGTGGCCGGCGGTGCGGCGGGATCCGGACGCCATGATCGTGATCGCCGCGCTCGACTCCGTCGGCCGCCGGCTCCGGGCCCTCGGTGCGGCCGAAGATGTTGAGAGCCCGCCGATCCCGCCGGAGGTGGCGGCCCGGATCGATGCGGCACTGACCGCCGACGCCGCCGCGCGCCGACGCCGCCGGTGGCTGCTCGCCGCGGCCGGGACCGGGGCCGCGGCCGCGGTGGCGATCGGATTCGCCGTCACCGCCCACGGCGCGGGACGCCCCGATGCGGCGGCGCCGGTGGCCGCGCCCGCCGCCGCGCCGGCTTCTGCTGCGCCCGGCGCCGACGTGCTCGACGCGGCGACGTGGCGCGCGATGATCGGCACGTCCGACACCGGCCCGCTGTCGGACCACGCAGTACTTCGAGAATGCCTCGAGGCCAACGGATTCGAAGAATCCCGGCCACTGCTGGGGTCACGCACGATCCGGTTCGACGGCCGGGAAGCCGTCGCGCTGGTCCTGGGTGATGCCGCGTCGCCGCGGTTGACGGCACTGGTGGTGGGCACGGAATGCGGCGCGGCCGATCCGGCGACTCTGGTGATCCGTCAGATCGGCTGACCGGCAGGGGTCAATCGTCCGCGGCGGGCAGCAACAGATCGAGGATCCGCTCCCGCAGGGCAGACGTGTCGTCCTCGGCCGCAACGATGCTCGCGAACAGCGCCGCACCCGCGGCGAGGACGAGCACGGCACGTGCGTCGAGGTCGGCGGGGGAGGAGCCGTCGCCGTGGGAGAACAGCGCCGTACTCGGGCCGCTGAAGGTGCGCCACAGAGTGTTCCTCAGATCGTCGTGATCGCGGAGTGCGGCGATGAGACCGGGCAGGGCGGCGCGGACGTCGGGGCGGGCGAACAGGTCCGCGCTGCCCCGGACGACCCATTCGATCCAGCCGCGGCGGTCCGTCCCGTGCATCGGGGTCAGGTCCGGCGCGGAACCGAGAAGCGAGTCGAGCACGAGGTGTGCCTTGGACGGCCACCGCCGGGTGAGGGCCGCCCGGCTCACCCCGGCCCGGGCGGCGATGCCGCGCAGGCTCAGTTGTTCCCAGCCGACCTCGAGCAGCATCGCGCGGGTCACGGCGAGGACCTCGGCGTCGATGCGCGGATCGCGAGGGCGGCCGGCGGGCGTGGGGGAGCGGTGGGATGTGGTCATCACCGGTGATTGTGGTGCACGGCACCGCGCGGCACTATAGTTGCAACACGTTACAGAACCACTGGCATCGAAAGTAGGGGCATGACCTCGTCGCGACCCGCCGTGTTCGAACCCGTTCGGCTCGGACCGCTCACCCTGCGCAACCGGATCCTCAAGGCCGCGACGTTCGAGGGCGTCATGCCCGGCGGTCGCGTCACCGACGAACTCGTCGAGTTCCATGCCGAGGTCGCCCGCGGCGGCACCGCACTGACCACCGTCGCGTACTGCGCCGTCGCACCCGGTGGGCGCGTACACCGCAACACCGTCGTCCTCGACCGCGACACCGTGCCGGGCCTGCGCCGCCTCACCGACGCCGTGCACGCGGAGGGCGCGCTCGCCTCGGCGCAGATCGGTCACGCCGGACTCGTCGCCAACCAGATCTCCAACGGGACGAAGACCCTCGCCCCGTCCACCCGCATCAGCGCGCCCGCCATGGGCCTGGTGCGGGGCGCGAGTCTCGCGCAGCTCGATCAGGTCGTCACCGACTACGAGAACGCGACCCGTTGCGCCGTCGAGGCCGGATTCGACGCGCTCGAGGTGCATCTGGGGCACAACTATCTGCTCAGCTCGTTCCTCAGCCCGAATCTCAACAAGCGCAACGACCGCTACGGCGGCAGTCTCGAGAAGCGGACCGCCTTTCCCCGGCGCGTTCTCGAGGCGGTCCGCAAGGCGGCCGGCGACAAGGTCGCCGTCATCGTCAAGTTCAACATGACGGACGGCGTCCCCAAGGGACTGTGGCTCCACGAGAGCCTGCCCATGGCGCGGCTGATCGAATCCGACGGCCACATCGACGCGATGGAACTCACCGGCGGCAGCTCCCTGCTCAACGGCATGTACTTCTTCCGCGGCGACGTCCCGCTGGCCGAGTTCGTCGCGTCCCAGCCCAGGCTCGTCGGGCTGGGACTGCGGTTCTACGGGCCGCGGCTCTTCCCGACCTACCCGTTCGAGGAGGCGTTCTTCCGCCCGATGGCTCGGCAGTTCCGGTCCGAGCTGCGCATCCCGCTCATCCTCCTCGGCGGCATCAACCGGATCGACACCATCGAGAACGCCCTCGACGAGGGATTCGAGTTCGTCGCGATGGGCCGGGCGCTGCTGCGCGACCCCTACCTCGTCAACAAGTTCCGGGACGAGCACGTGCGCGAAGGGCTGTGCATCCACTGCAACAAGTGCATGCCCACCATCTACACCGGCACCCGGTGCGTCGTGCGCGAAACCCTGCGGGCCGTGGAGCACAGCACCTGACGGTGCGCCGCCCGCGGCTATCCTGCAACACCATGGACGGTAGGCGGTGACGAGCGCGACGACCCCGCCCGTGCAGGTGCGGGTGCTGGGCTCCGTCGCCGCGCTCGTCGACGGGCAGCCCGCCGCCCTCGGTGGGCCCGTCCGTCGTGCGCTGCTCGTCCGGCTGGTGGCGGCACGTGGAAACCCGGTCTCCGCCGACCGGCTCGTCGAAGACCTGTGGGGCGGTGCACCGCCGGCCAAACCGTCGGCGGCGCTGCACGCGCACATCTCCCACCTGCGCCGGGTGCTGGGTCCGGGTCGCGACCCGTTGCCGCGCAGTGCCGCGGGGTACGCGTTGAACCTGCCCGTCGCGGCGGTGGACGCGTGGGCCTTCGAGGACGCCGTCACCCGCGCCCTCACCGCATCCGGCGACCGGCTCCGGCAACTCGGGCAGGCCCTCGAGCGATGGCGAGAACCCCTGCCGGGAATCGATCGATACCCCTGGGCAGCAATCGAATCCGACCGTCTCCGGGAACTGCGCCGCACCGCGGTGGAACAGTACGCCGAGACCGCGCTCGACCTCGGCGCTCCCGTCGCGCCGCTGATCGCGTCGCTGAGCGACATCGTCGCGGCAGACCCCGGCCGCGAACGCGCCGTCGGGCTTCTGGCGCGCGCCCGGTACCGCGCCGACGGCCCGGCCGACGCTCTCGCCGTCATCCGCCGCTCGCGGCAGTACCTGGCCACCGAACTGGGCCTCGACCCCGGTCCGGCACTGCGCGCCGTCGAGCACGAGATCCTCACCGGCACGGCCGGTCCGGTCCGGGAACGAGCGCCGGTCGCCGGCCACGGCCGCCCCGCCGAACTCGGTGTCCTGCTGGACGAGGCCGGACGCGCCGCCCGCGGTGAGACGCGACTGACGTGGCTGGCCGGGGAGCCGGGGGAGGGCAAGACCCATCTGACCACGCAGCTCTCCCTCGCCCTCGAGGGCGACGGCTGGCACGTGGCCCGCGGCAACTGCCCCGAGGTGGACGGTGCGCCACCGGGCTGGCCCTGGATCGAGATCCTCGACGCCCTCGCCCACACCGACCCCGCCGGCACTGCCGCGATGACGTCCCGGCTCGCCGTGCCCGGCACCGGCCTCGACACGTTCGGGTTCGCCCGTGCCCTCGCCCGGCACCTCGGCCGCATCGCCACCGACCGTCCGCTGCTGCTCGTCTTCGACGACCTGCACCGCGCCGACGAACCGACCCTGCATCTGCTGCGCCTCACCCTCGCCGCCCTTCGAACCCGGCCGCTGCTCGCCGTCGCCACCTATCGGCCCGCCGAGGCGGGGAGCGAACTCGCCGCCGTCTGCGCGGCGACGAAGGCATGCCCCGGCCGGCGGATCCGGCTCGCCCCACTGACCGACGACGGCATCGCCCACCTCGTCCACGAGTGCGGCGTCGCCGACCTGCCGCCCGACGACATGGCATTGCTCGTCGCGCGGACCGACCGCAATCCGTTGTTCGTCAGGGAATTCGCGCTGCTGATCGCCGACAGAGGCGTCCGGGCACTCCACCACGACGTGCCGGCCGGGATCGCCGACGTGCTGCACCACCGCATCCACACGCTGCCCGAGGCCACCGTCGCGGTGCTGTCCGCCGCCGCCGTCCTCGGACGCGAAGCCGACCTCGACGTGCTCGCCGCGATGTGCGGCACCGACCTCGAGTCACTCCTCGAGCCACTCGAGCCGGCCCTGCGCGCACGCCTGCTCGAGGAACCCGCGCCCGAACGGATCCGGTTCACCCACAATCTCGTCCGGGAAACCCTGTACGCGGGGCAGTCACGACTCCGGCGCACCCGTCTGCACGGCGCGGCCCTTGCGGCGTTGTCGGCCCTGCGGCCGGCCGAGGTGGCCGCGGCGGCACACCATGCGGCACTCGCGGCCACCCCGTCCACCGCCCACCACGCCGTCGCGCACCTCACCGCGGCGGCCCGTCGCGCCGACGCTCTCGGCGCCCGAGCCGATGCGGTCACCCTGTGGCGCGCCGCGGTCTCGACACACGAGATGTCCACCGTCGTACAGGAAGACGGCCTGCTGCCCCTGCTCACCGGATACGTCGGAGCGCTCGCCCACACCGGCGACGTGGTCAACGCACGCGTCGTGCGCGGACGCGCCGTCGAGCTCGCCCGGCGGATCGGTGACACGCCGGCCCTCGTTGCGGCGCTCACTTCGTGGTCCGCGCCGGTCATCTGGAGCGTCCGGGTCGACGACGAACCGGACCGGCGCATCCTCGACCCCGTGGAGTCACTCCTCGCCACCATCGCCCTCAGTGACCACGACCGGGTCCTGCTGCTCGTCACAGCCGTCTTCGAACTCGAGGGCGCCGACTCGGTGGCCGCCCTCGCCGCGGCCCGCCGCGCGCACGCCCTCGCGCGGTGCACTGCCGACGCCGGGCTGCGCTGCCGTGCGCTCAACGCCCTCGGATTCGTCGCGTACGGACCGGACCTCGTGGCGCAGCGGCGTGACATCGCCGCGGAACTCCGCGCCGTCGCCGGCGACGTAGGCGACGCCGCGTATCAGGCACAGGCACACTTCCAGTGGTTCCTCGCCGCAGCCGCAGACACCGAACTCGACGAGGCCCGTCGCCACGCCGACCTCGCCGTGCGGTACGCGGCCGGCCGGCAACTCTCCCAGCTCCTCGGTGTGGTCGAGCTGTTCCGCGCGCTGGTGCGTCTCCTCGCCGGCGACACGGAAGGTGCGCAGCGCGGATACGACACCGTCGCAGCACAACTCGAGGCGGAGGGCACCGCTTCGGCGCAGTGGATCGGTACCGTCGGACGCATCGGTGCGGCCACGGCACGCGAGGACTTCGCTCCGCTCGTCGCCGAGTTGTCGGCGCTCGAATCGGCTCGGCCGCACAGTGTCCGGTTCCCGTTGGTCCTCGCCCTGCTCGACAGCGGCGAGCACGAACGGGCGCGGCAGTTGTGGCGCGCCCAGCGGCCGTTCCGGCGCGACTA
The DNA here is from genome assembly GCF_011058195.1 of Rhodococcus sp. 14C212. Classification (NCBI taxonomy): domain Bacteria; kingdom Bacillati; phylum Actinomycetota; class Actinomycetes; order Mycobacteriales; family Nocardiaceae; genus Rhodococcus; species Rhodococcus sp. 14C212. Next base: position 45,324 of record NZ_JAALEH010000013.1, read on the forward strand.
CTACTGGCTGGCGATGACCTGCCTGCGCGCCCGTGCCGCGGCGCGGCTCGCGGACACGGCGACGGCCCGGGACTGCCATGCGCAGTTGCTGCCGTTCAGCGGCCGCATCGCCGGCCTGGATTCCGGCTCGTTCCACGCCGGCCCCGTGGACGCTGCCCTCGCCGAGACCGCGGCGCTGCTCGGCGATACGGAGGCGGCACACCGATTCCGCGAGGCGGCCGCGACACTCACCGCGACGGTGTCGGCACAACTGCACGACCCGGCGTGGTCGGCGTGGCGCTGAGCCCGTCCCTTCGTGTCGCGGACAGGACATACAGCCCGAGCGCCGCGAACGCGAGGCCGCGTGGGATTTCGACGACGAGTCCGGTCACGCCCGGCATCGCCGGAATCGGGAGCAGGAGAACGACACCGCCCGCCGCCATGATGGCGCCGATCCACACCGGCACCGCGCGCGAACGGATCAGCGCGATCCCGAACAGGATCGTGCTGCCCATGAAGACGAGTCCGCTGACGGTCTGCATGACGACATAGGGTTCGTAGTCGAGGAGGGTGTCCGTCCCGGAGATCGCCTCCGCCGTCGCCGGATCGCGCGAGAACGGCACGGAGACGAATGCTTCGATCACCAGGTGCGAGAACGCCACCAGCACCGAGGACAGGACGTATGTGACGTAGGCGACGAGACCGAGCATTCCGGTTCCGGCGGCGACCCGGGCGTACAGCGCGGGCACGCCGAGCATCAGCAGCAGTGTTCCCGACAGCAGGAGGAAGTGGGGGAGGGGATTGATGGGAGCGGACACCGCCGACACCGAATGTGCGGCGCCGTCGACGACGGGATGCAGGAGACCGCCGGCGAGGTTCAACGGGAACGCGGCGACGACGGACACGGCGCCGAGTCGGTACAGCAATGTGGGAGTTACGGTCATACCGTCAGCGTGACGATTCGGCCTTGCCGTCCGCTTGCCGTCCGGGTGGGGGCAGGGTACGCCTCGGTGTGGCGTGACGCACGGCACGCCAGGAACAACAACCCCTTACCCTGTTGTTGACCCATGTTGTGGACCACTGACGTCTTGTGGACCACTGACGTCCCGGTCACGGGCCTCAGGCTCGACCGTCCCGTATCGAAGTACCAGCAGACAGAAGTACCAGCAGACACCGGAAGGCTCGCATGACCACTGAATCCACGATCCACGACCTGATCATCGTCGGTTCGGGCCCGGCCGGATACACCGCCGGGATCTACGCCGCCCGCGCCGAGCTGGCCCCGCTGCTGTTCGAGGGAACCCAGTTCGGCGGCGCCCTGATGACCACCACCGAAGTCGAGAACTTCCCCGGCTTCCGCGAGGGCATCATGGGACCGGACCTGATGGACCAGATGCGCGAGCAGGCCCTGCGCTTCGGCGCCGACATCCGCACCGAGGACGTCGACGAACTCGACCTGACGGGCCCGGTCAAGAAGGTCGTCGCCAACGGACAGACCTACCACGCCCGTGCCGTCATCCTCGCGATGGGCGCCGCCGCCCGCTACCTCGGCATCCCGGGCGAGGAGAAGCTCCTCGGCCGCGGCGTGTCCGCCTGCGCCACCTGCGACGGGTTCTTCTTCCGTGACCAGGACATCGCCGTCGTCGGCGGCGGCGACTCCGCCATGGAGGAAGCCACCTTCCTGACCCGCTTCGCCCGCAGCGTCACCCTCATCCACCGCCGCGAGGAATTCCGCGCCTCGAAGATCATGCTCGACCGTGCCCGCGCGAACGAGAAGATCCGCATCGTCACCAACGCCAAGCCCGTCGAGGTGCTCGGCGACACCGCCGTCACCGGCCTGGTCCTCGAGGACACCGTCACCGGGGAGCGCAGCACCCTCCCGGTGACCGGCATGTTCGTCGCGATCGGTCATGACCCGCGCAGCGAACTCGTCCGCGGCCAGATCGATCTCGACGACGCCGGCTACGTCCAGGTGCAGTCCCGGACCACCGCCACCAACCTGCCGGGTGTCTTCGCCGCCGGCGACCTCGTCGACCACCTCTATCGTCAGGCCGTCACCGCTGCCGGCACCGGCTGCTCCGCCTCGCTCGACGCCGAACGCTGGCTCGCCGAGCAGGAAGACCGCCACCCGATCACCGTCAACGCCGGATACTGACCCCTTCCACACCCATCGAGTAGGAGCAACCGTGGCCGAGAAGAACACCGTCACCATCTCCGACGCCTCGTTCGTCGAGGACGTCCTGCAGTCCGACAGGCCGGTACTGGTCGATTTCTGGGCGACCTGGTGCGGCCCGTGCAAGATGGTGGCTCCCGTTCTCGAGGAGATCGCCGGCGAGCACTCCGACAAGCTCAAGATCGCCAAGCTCGACATCGACGCCAACCCCGCCGCAGCGCGCGACTACAAGGTCATGTCGATCCCGACGATGATCCTGTTCTCCGGTGGCAAGCCGGTGAAGACGATCGTCGGCGCGAAGGGCAAGGCGGCTCTCCTCCGCGACCTCGCCGACGTGCTCTGAGTCACCGTTTCCACGTCGACACGGATGCGCCCGGATTATTCGTGATCCGGGCGCATCTGCGACAATCGAACGATGGTCTGGTGTCACACCGGGCACAGCAGGTCAGCAGCACGGAAAGGGCCGAGACATGCACCGACTGCGCTACGGCGACCATGGCCCTGCTGTCGCCGAAATCCGGAGCACCCTCACCGGCCTCGGATTTCTGCACGGCGAGTCCGACGTCGCCGCCGGCGACAGCTGGGTGGGCTCCGATGCGGTGTTCGACCGTGACCTCGACAGCGCGGTGCGTGCGTTCCAGCAGCAGCGCGGTCTGCTCGTCGACGGCATCGTCGGTCCCGCCACGTACCGCTCGCTGAAGGAAGCCTCGTACCGGCTCGGCGCCCGCACCCTCATCTACCAGCTCTCCGCCCCGCTCTACGGCGACGACGTCGCGACGTTGCAGCGCCGCCTGCAGGATCTCGGGTTCTACGTGGACCGGGTCGACGGCTACTTCGGGCCACGCACCCACGAGGGCCTGAGCTCCTTCCAGCGAGAGATCGGCCTCGCACCGGACGGCATCTGCGGCGCTGAGACCCTCCGGTCGCTGGAACTGCTCGGCACCCGGGTCACCGGCGGATCGCCGCACGCCATCAGCGAGGAGGAGATCGTCCGCCGGTCCGGTCCGCATCTGAGCGGCAAGCGCATCGTCATCGATCCCGGCCTCGGTGGCCGCGACCACGGCATCATCGTGCGCAGCCCGCACGGCGACATCTCCGAGGCCGACATCCTGTGGGACCTCGCTCGTCGTCTCGAGGGCCGCATGGCCGCGACAGGCATGGAGACGTTCCTCTCCCGGCCGTACCACGCGAATCCGTCGAACATCGAGCGGGCCGGCACGTCCAACGCGTTCGGCGCGGACCTGATGATCTCCCTGCGCTGCGACAGCAGCCCCAATCCGGCAGCGAGCGGCATCGCGAGCTTCCACTACGGCAACGCGCACGGCTCCGAGTCGATGATCGGCCAGGTGCTCACCGGATTCATCCAGCGCGAGGTGACGGCACGCACGCCGCTGCGGGACTGCCGTAGCCACGGTCGCACCTGGGATCTGCTGCGCCTGACGAACATGCCGACCGTGCAGATCGATCTCGGCTACCTCACGAGCACGCAGGACGCCGCGGTCCTCGGTAACCCGCGTTCGCGCGACATCATCGCCGAAGCCATCCTCATCTCGGTCAAGCGGCTGTACCTGCTCGGTCAGGACGATCAGCCCACCGGCACCTACACCTTCGCCGAACTGCTCGCCGAGGAACTGTCAATTACCGAGACCCGCTGAGCGGTCCGCTCAGCGGGCCGCCCCCACGGGGGTACGCCCCGACATGCCCGCGACGGTGAGCGCGGCCTCCTCCAGCAGGCGATCCAGGGCCGCCTCGACCCCCACCTTCCATTCGTGGTCGCGATCGAGTTCGAGCCGCAACCGCGGGAAGCGGTGATGGGGAGCGACGACCTCGAAACCCATGTCCTCGAGGAAGCCGGCCTCGACCATGCACTCGGCGGGGGAGCAGTCCCGTGCGGCCGTTGCACCAGGGACGTCGCTCTGGTCCTCGCCGACAGGCCGATATCCGAACGCCTCGATCGCGCGCACGTTGCGGCGGACCAGATCGGAGATCACCGCGCGGATCAGTGCCGCACCGAGATCGCTGCCCTCCGCGAGCGGCTCGATGCGGACGGTGGTCAGCAGGATGGCATCCGCGCTCACCGGGGACGTCGGGAACAGCTGAGCGCGCGGCACCATGTTCGGCGGGGCATAGAACGCGCTCCCGGCGGGCTTGTCGTCGAACGTGGCAACCTGGGCGCAGGAACCCCACTGGAGCATGACCATCGACAGCCATGCCTCCTTCTCGAACTCCGGATCGTAGAACCCGCCCGCGTCGTGTACCGCCGCGGGATCCATCTCCCAGAACACACAGCGCCGGGCGTGTGCCGACAGCTGGTCCATTCCGCCCAGGGTGAGTGTTGTGACTCGAGTCGACACTGGGTTACTCAGCCTCCAAGTCCGTATCCTCGACTGTCGTCCTGACGTGCCGAGGCGTCAAGAGGGGTTGGCCTGAGATTCCATCATCGCCACGATCCGCTCGAGGTCGTCGACCGAGCCGAACTCCACGACGATCTTGCCCTTGCGCTTGCCCAGGCTGACCGTGACGCGGGTGTCGAAGGAATTGGACAGGCGCTCCGCGACGTCCTGGAGGCCGGGCATCTGGATGGGCTTGCGGCGCTGCTGCGGCGCGGCGTCCTTCCCGTCGCCACGGTTCGCCAGCATGACCGCCTCCTCGGTGGCCCGCACGGAGAGGCCCTCGGCGACGATGCGCGCGGCGAGCACCTCCTGGGCGTCGGGTCCGGCCTCGAGCGACAGCAGCGCGCGAGCATGCCCGGCGGAGAGCACACCCGCCGCGACCCGCCGCTGGACGGGGATCGGCAGCTTGAGCAGACGGATCATGTTGGTCACCACTGGCCGGGATCGGCCGATGCGGGCCGCCAGTTCCTCGTGGGTGACGCCGAACTCCTCGAGCAACTGCTGATACGCCGCCGCTTCCTCGAGCGGGTTGAGCTGGACCCGGTGGATGTTCTCCAGCAGCGCATCACGCAGGAGGGACTGGTCGTCGGTCTCACGGACGATCGCCGGGATCGTGGCGAGACCGGCCTCCTGGCCGGCGCGCCACCGGCGCTCGCCCATGACGAGCTGGTACCGCTCTCCGTCGAGCCTGCGCACGACGATGGGCTGCATGAGCCCGAACTCCCGGATGGAGTGGACGAGTTCGGCGAGCGCCTCCTCGTCGAACACCTGCCGCGGCTGGCGCGGGTTCGGCTCGATCTTGTCCGCCTCGATCTCGAGGTAGACCGCTCCGGCGGGGGAGGGGAGGGCGGCGTCCGCCCGGACCGGGGCTCCGTTGCCCGCGGCCTTCCCGCTCGGGGGAGTCGCCTGTTCGGTGCCGGCGGCCTTGTTCGACGTGGTCTTCGGAGCCGCGCTCTTGCGGTTGTCGCCGATGATCACGTCGGCCGCAGCGTTGCCGAGGCCGGGGGCGGCCGCCGGACCGGTCGGAATCAGCGATGCCAGACCCCGCCCCAACCCGCCTTTGCGTGTCGCGCTCATTCGTTCCCCTGCTTCTCGTTCCGGTACCCGCGTGCCGCCAGTTCGCGTCCCGCGTCGAGGTAGCTCATCGCACCGCGCGAACCTGGATCGTAGTCGAGAACAGTCATCCCGTAGCCGGGAGCTTCCGAGACCTTCACGCTGCGGGGGATGACGGACCTCAACACGGCGCTGCCGAAGTGGGCGCGAACCTCCTCCGCGACCTGATCGGCGAGCTTGGTGCGGGCGTCGTACATGGTGAGCAGCACGGTCGAGACGTGCAGTTCGGGGTTGAGGTGCGACTGGACGAGTTCGATGTTGCGCAGCAACTGGCCGACGCCTTCGAGCGCGTAGTACTCGCATTGGATGGGGATGAGCACCTCCTTCGCCGCCACGAGCGCGTTGACGGTGAGGAGGCCCAGCGACGGCGGGCAGTCGATGATGACGTAATCGAAGTCCTCATCACCGAGCGCGGCGGGGGAGAGAGCGTTCTTGAGACGGTTCTCCCGCGCGACCATCGAGACGAGTTCGATCTCGGCGCCGGCGAGGTCGATGGTGGCCGGGATGCAGAACAGGCGCTCGCTGTGCGGGCTCTGCTGGATGGCTTCGGCGGCCTTCACCTCCCCGAGAAGTACCTCGTAGCTCGACGGGACACCGGAGTGGTGCGGTACCCCGAGGGCGGTGCTGGCATTGCCCTGGGGATCGAGATCGACGACGAGGACGGACAACCCCTGAACGGCGAGGGCCGACGCCAGGTTCACCGTGGACGTGGTCTTGCCGACACCGCCCTTCTGGTTCGCGATCGTGATGACACGGCGGTGAGCCGGCTTGGGGAGTGCGTTTACGGAACTCGGGTGGAGCACCTGGCTGGCTCGATGCGCGGCGGCGCCGATCGGTGTGTCCAACGGCGAGAGCCCCTCGTACGGGATCGGAGAGAACTCGTCCTCGACAGACTCGGACGCGGCTCCCGTCGGCCTCTGCGCCTCGGTTTCACGTGAAACAGCGGATTCAGATCCACCCGACATTGACCGCTCCTTTGTTGTCGACACACCCGGTTGGCACGGTACATCCCCCTCGCGAAATCCCGCCGGTGGTCCACGACCGACCATCCCGGCCGGCCACCGTTTCGGTCCCACGACCGGGCGGAGTGAGCCGAGGCGTAGTGGCTGATGCGTGAACTCGGAAAGCGGGTTGCGCCGACGCCGGTTGGCGACCGTTGCCGGCCCACTCCGCTTCCTCGTTTCGACCATTATCCCATCCACCTTCCGGAGGAGTGCGACGACATCGCCGACGACAATGGTGTTTCACGTGAAACTTGACGTTTCACGTGAAACAGAGAAGCTCCGCCGATGTCGTTTCACGTGAAACAACGCCGGGCGGAGGCTCCGGACCGGGCACCACCCCGGCGGACGACAAGCCACCTGTCACAGTGACGAAATGCCGTCGGGTGCATGGATGGGCGGTCGACGCGAAAGATCCGCGCGCCCGGACGAATTCCGCCGTTGATTCCAATAGACAAGGCGGACAACAACTTAGGGCGAAACAGGGATCAAACCAACGCCAGACGGCGGACTTCCACGCGGGCGCGGCGGCGCAGGACCGGAGTTCGCTGGCGAGGAGGGGGATTTCCGGGCGCGGAGCGTGCGGAGAGAGGAGGGTGATGCAGACGCCGCCGGGATGCGGCCTTTCGTGTCACGACATCGGGAGCCGGAGAGGACGGAATTCAGCGAGACAGTCCCTCTGCTCGAGAGGTCCGCTCCGCCTCGAGAGTCTCGAGTCGCGCACATCTCGAGCCGACCCACTCGAGGCGGGGGACCGCTCGAGTGGGGGAGGGGAGCGGTTTCACGTGAAACCTGATCAGCGCTTCCTGCGCCGCCGCGTCGGCCGCGACATCCGCTCGGCCTTCACAACGAGGGAGGGGGTCTCGAGCAGGCCCACGCCGCACTCGAGGACCTCGAGGTTGCCGGCGCCGAGACGAGCGAGTTCGTCGCGATCGCGTTCGACCTCCTCCGCCGCGCTGGCTCCCTTGAGTGCCAGCATCCGTCCGCCCTCGTGCACGAGCGGCAGCGACCACTTGGCCAGCTTCGCCAGCGGCGCCACCGCACGCGAGGTGACGACGTCGGATCCGCCGGCCTCCTTCACGACGCCGGGCTGCTCCGCGCGACCGCGGATGACGAGCACGTTGGTCAGGCCGTGTGTTTCGACGAACTCGGCCAGATACACCGACCGTCGCAGCAGGGGTTCGACGAGGGTCACGTGCAGATCGGGACGAGCGATCGCCAACGGGATGCCCGGAAGCCCGGCACCGCTGCCCACATCGACGACACGTTCGCCTTCGTCGATCAGTTCACCGAGCACAGCGCAGTTGAGTAGGTGGCGGTCCCACAGGCGGGGGACCTCGCGCGGCCCGATGAGTCCACGCTCCACCCCGTCGGTGGCGAGGGAGTCCCGGTACTGCTCGGCAAGACCGAGTCGCTCACCGAAGACGCGAACGGCGATCTCGTGGATGCGCGCCTCGTCCTGTTCCACGTGAAACATCCTCTCCCGACGACACTGGCCTCGAAGAAGGGAGGGATCCCGACGCACCCGCCGAGATCCCTCCCACTCACCGCTGTCCGATCGATACTGCTGTCCGGTCGATACTGCTGGCCGGTCAGTTCCTGACGACGACGACCCGGCGCTGCGGCTCGGCGCCCTCGCTCTCGCTGGACACACCCTCGATCTTGGCCACGGCGTCGTGGACGATCTTGCGCTCGAAGGGCGTCATCGGGGTCAGTTCTTCGCGCTCCCCGGTCTCGAGTACACGCTTCGCGGCGGCCGTGCCGAGCTGGCTGAGCTCCGCGCGCTTGCCCGCCCGCCACCCCGCGACGTCGAGCATCAGCTTGCTGCGCTCGCCGGTGACCTGCTGCACCGCGAGGCGGGTGAGCTCCTGCAGGGCATCGAGCACCTCGCCGTCGCGGCCGACGAGCTTGGACAGGTCCTTGCCGCCGTCGATGCTCACGACCGCACGGTCACCCTCCACGTCGAGATCGATGTCGCCGTCGAAGTCCAGGACGTCGAGCAGTTGCTCGAGGTAGTCACCGGCGATTTCGCCCTCCTCGATCAGGAGATCGTCCTCGGAGTCGGAATCCGCATCGAGATCCGGCGTCTCGGTGGTCACGTCGGCATCCTCCTGTGCCTTGTCCAGGTCACTGGCCATGATTCGCTCTCTCTTCTTCGGTCAGCGCCGCTTGCGCTTGGAGTTCTTCGAGCCGCTCGGGCGTTTCGATCCGGCGATGTTCTTCGGGCCTCCGGCCGGCGGGGCGGACGGCTTGGCACCGCCGGAGGTGTCGTCCGCGGCCGGCTTCTCCAGCGAGATCTCCGCAGCGTCGGCGGCGCCGGCGGCAGCGTCCTCCCCGGTGGTGGACGGAGCCTTCTTCTTCGCGCCCCGGTCGGGGCGGGCGCCGGGCTTGGGGGCGTTGTCGCTGCGGCGTGCGATCGCGGCCTGCTTCTTGGCCTCTTCTTCCTGATCGATCTTGCGGAAGACGATGTGCTGCTGGGCGTAGGTCCAGATGTTGTTGCTCACCCAGTACAGGAGGATGGCGATCGGCAGGAACGGGCCGCCGACGATGACGCCGAGCGGGAACACCCACAGCGCCAGCTTGTTCATGATCGCGGCCTGCGGGTTGGCCGCGGCCTGCGCGCTCTGCCGCGCGACGGACGCGCGGGAGTTGAAGTGGGTCGCGATGCCCGCGACGATCATCAGCGGAATCGCCACGAGCGCGATGTCGAGGCGGGAGGGGATGCCGCCGAACGGCTCGAACGCCACCAGCGACGCCTCGGGCTGGGTGATCCACGCCGAGATCGGCGCGCCGAACAGGCGCGCACTGAGGAAGGACTGCACGTCCTCCGGGCTGAACGCATAGTTGCCGAGCTGGGCGTTCTCCTCCGGCGACAGGCCGAGCTGACCGAATCCTTCACCGGTGCGGTTGAACGAGCGCAGCACGTGGAACAGACCGATGAACACCGGCGCCTGCAACAGCACCGGGAGGCAACCCATCAGCGGGTTGAAGCCGTGTTCCTTCTGCAGCTTCTGGAGTTCGACGGCCTGCCGCTGCCGGTCGTTGGAGTACTTCTTCTGCAGCGCCTTGATCTGCGGTTGCAGTTCCTGCATCTGCCGCGTGGTCCGGACCTGCTTGACGAACGGCTTGTACAGGATCGCGCGCAGCGTGAAGACGAGGAACACCACGGACAGCGCCCACGTCGCGCCGTCGTCGGGCTCCAGTCCCGGCAGGGCCGTGAAGGCGTTGTGCCAGACCCAGAGGATCCAGGACACGGGATAGTAGATGAAGTCGAGCACGGCTCTATGTACTCCTCAGGTCGTCCAAGGTCGCCATCCAGCGGCGTCGGTCCGAAGTCTTCAGTGCCGGTCAGGGACCCCGGTCGACCGACCTGTGCCGCCGCTCGGGCACCGGATCCCAACCCCCAGGGTGCCAGGGCGCACATTTGAGCAGGCGGACGACCGTCAGCACGGAGCCGACCACGAACCCCCGGGTACGCAAGGCCTCAACGGCGTATTCGCTGCAGGTGGGGGTGAAACGGCAGGTCGGCATGCGTGTCGGAGACACGTACGTGCGGTAGAGCTCGATGCAGAAGATCAACATCCGGGCCGGTGCGGAGCGCACCGACCGCAACACGCCACCCGCGTTCATCCCGGCCGCCGCGCCGTCGCGACCAGGCCCAGTCGGGCGAGGCCGGAGCGAACCTGCCGGTCGAGTTCCTGCGAGGAGGCCGAGGCGGCACCCGGAAGCGCCCGGACGACGACGTCTGCGCCGGCGGGAACCTCGTCGACGAGAGTCACACAGATATGACGAAGCCGGCGTGCGACTCGATGTCGAATCACCGCCGGCCCGACAGCCTTGCTCACGACGAATCCGAACCGCGGACCGCCGAAACTCACCACCAGCTCAGCCTGCTCCCGCTCGATCGCGTGGACGACCAGATCTCGCCGCCCCTGCCGGCGGCCACGACGAACGGTCTCGGAGAAGTCCGCGCGGCGCCGCAGGCGATACGGCTCAGGTAGCACCCCGAGCTCCCGGATTCGGGGATCAGGCGGTGAGCGAGGTGCGGCCCTTGCGGCGACGCGCCGACACGATCGCGCGACCCGCGCGGGTCCGCATCCGGAGACGGAAGCCGTGAACGCGCGCGCGGCGTCGGTTGTTCGGCTGGAACGTCCGCTTGCCCTTGGCCACGGTCAACACTCCTCGAAGTTCTATGACGCCGGTCGGCGTCCTCGGTCCAACGTGTACGGGAATCGCATGACACGTGCCGCACGCGAAAATACTGCGTGACAGCACGGATCCGTCACTGCTGTATGAGTGACTGTTCGAGGCTACTCGGCGGCAAGCACGAAATCAAACCGCGCCGCCTCGGCACACGCAAGACGACACGCCGCACACCCATTTTCTCGCGCGTCACGTTCGCAACACGAAGTCGTGTGACTCCGTTCACATTCCGGTACGCTCCCGTTCATGGTTTCGCCGGGGCTGTTCCTCGTCGCCCACCACCGCGGTGAGCAGGGCCACTCGCTGCCGCCGAGCGGGCACCGGCGCTGCGCCCGGCCGCCGGTCCGGGTCCGGCCCGGCACCCACAGTCGCTAGCCCGGGCCGAGCGCGCCGGGCTTCTCGAGACATGTCACACTGGACACTTCGTGTCCGAGCCGGACCTCGCGTCCCGTCCTCGGTGTGCTCTGCCGTCTACAACTGCCGATCCACGCCCTCCACAACTCCCAATCCACATCCCACAGGGCGCCACCCTGTGGTTGTCCACATCTGTGGATAATCGTGTGGAATTCGGATCGAGAGAACTGGGGAGGACGCGACGTGAACGACGAGCCGAACGCGCTGGCCGACGTGTGGCCGGACGTCGTCGCGGAGCTGACCGCCGACGGCGAGGGCCTCAGCAAGGGCCAGAAGGCGTGGCTCGCCCTGGTCAGGCCGATCACCCTGGCGCAGGGTTTCGCACTGCTGTCGGTTCCCTCGTCGTTCGCGCAGGAGGCCATCGAGCGGGATCTGCGCGAGCCGATCCTCCGGGTGCTCCACCGCACCCTCGGGCATCGCGTCGAGGGACTCGGCGTGCGCATCGAGCCCTCCGCGGCCGTCGACGATCCCGCCGAGGACCCCTACGCCGTGCCCCGGGACACGCTGCCCCTCGAGGGCCTGCCGCCGGACCCCCGCGCGCCCGAGCCCCACTCGTTCGATACGCGGCCGATCCCCACCGGACCGCCCGAGTCGCGCCCGCGTGAGACCGACCCCCGCGAGATGGTGCATCCGTTCCGGCGGCGCCGCCCGTCCTCCCTCGACCACGGCATGCTCGAGGTCGACACGGGCGAACTCGAGGAGGTCGACGACGACCGGGAGGCCATGACCGCGGTCCGGGAGTCGTGGCCGTCCTACTTCACCCAACCACCGCCGCCGGCCGCCGTGTCACCCACCGGCAGCAGCAGCCTCAACGCGAAGTACACGTTCGACACGTTCGTCATCGGAGCGTCCAACCGGTTCGCCCACGCGGCCGCGGTGGCGATCGCCGAGGCGCCCGCCCGCGCGTACAACCCGCTGTTCATCTGGGGTGCTTCCGGCCTGGGCAAGACGCACCTGCTGCATGCCGCCGGGCACTATGCGCAACGCCTGTTCCCGGGGATGCGGGTCAAGTACGTCTCCACCGAGGAGTTCACGAACGACTTCATCAACAGCCTCCGCGACGACCGCAAGGTGGCGTTCAAGCGCAGGTACCGCGAGACGGACATCCTCCTCGTCGACGACATCCAGTTCATCGAGGGCAAGGAAGGTATCCAGGAGGAGTTCTTCCACACCTTCAACACCCTGCACAACGCGAACAAGCAGATCGTGGTGTCGTCCGACCGTCCCCCGAAACAGCTCGCGACGCTCGAGGAGCGCCTGCGGACCCGGTTCGAGTGGGGCCTGATCACCGACGTCCAGCCGCCCGAACTCGAGACCCGCATCGCGATCCTCAGCAAGAAGGCCCGCATGGACCGACTGGACGTGCCGCACGACGTCCTCGAGTTGATCGCCAGCAGGATCGAACGCAACATCCGCGAACTCGAGGGTGCGCTGATCCGGGTGACGGCCTTCGCGTCCCTCAACCGGCAACCACTTGACCTGACGCTGGCGGAAGTGGTGTTGCGGGACCTCATCCCCGACTCGACGGCTCTTGAGATCAACTCGGCCACCATCATGGCGGTGACCGCCGAGTACTTCGGCATCTCGATCGACGACCTGTGCGGGCCCGGCAAGGCGCGGCCGCTGGCCCAGGCGCGACAGATCGCGATGTATCTGTGCCGCGAGCTCACCGACCTCTCGCTGCCCAAGATCGGCCAGACCTTCGGCCGGGACCACACGACGGTCATGTACGCGGACAAGAAGATTCGCAAGGAGATGACCGAGCGGCGGAAGGTCTACGACCAGGTACAGGAGCTGACCGCGCGCATCAAGCAGCGCTCCAAGCGCTGAGCGGTAATCGCCCTGGAGCAGGGGCCCGGACGATCGTGTCCGGGCCCTTCGTCGTATCCGGAGACGGGCCGGCGGTGGGCGGCGGGTGTGATTCTCGAGACGGATGGGCAGTGACTCACACCTGTGGACAACCGTGTGTACAACGTGGGATCTTTGTGGACGGACGGTGTACCGATGTTGAACACTCTCGAGATGTCCACATCCGTCCTCGAGAATTCCTCGAGTTCATCCTCGAGAGACGGGGGCTCGAGAAGCCCGCCCCACCAGCGTAGACGGTCGTTCGTCCACAGATTCCACAACCCCTATTACTACTTCTGTGTTTTCTCTTGAAGACTCCTCTTTCAAAACAGGGTTGTGGAGGACTCGAGTGCACAGGGTCTCGAGAGCCGCGTCCCCCTCGAGCCTCCGGCTTTCCAAGTGATCCACGAGCGCATACCGTGGAGCGACGTCCCCGCTGCCGACCTCGGTGTCGGGGTCCTGTGCCAGACTTCGTTGAATCGATCGACAGCAATCAGAGCGAAAGGATCCGCCGGGCGATGGAGCTTGGAAGCATGAAGTTTCGTGTCGCTCGCGAGGACTTCGCCGACTCCGTCGCGTGGGTTGCGCGCAGTCTCCCGTCGCGGCCGCCGGTGCCGGTGCTCGGCGGTGTCCTCCTCGGCGCGGACGATCAGGGACTGACCGTCTCCGGATTCGACTACGAGGTCTCCGCGCAGGTCCATGTGTCCGCAGAGGTCATCACCCCCGGGCAGGTACTCGTGTCGGGTCGCCTGCTCGCCGACATCACCCGCGCGCTACCCAACAAGCCCGTCGACGTGGTGCTCGACGGAACTCGGGTGCTCATCAACTGCGGTAGCGCGAAGTTCTCCCTGCCGACGATGCCGGTCGAGGACTACCCGCAGCTGCCCGAGTTGCCGCAGCAGACCGGTTCGCTGCCCGTGGAGGTGTTCGCCGAGGCGATCAGCCAGGTCGCGGTCGCGGCCGGCAAGGACGACACCCTGCCGATGCTGACCGGTATCCGTGTCGAGATCGACGGCACCGACATGGTGCTCGCGGCCACCGACCGGTTCCGCCTCGCGGTCCGCAAGATCGAGTGGATGCCCACCGCCGACGCCGCGACCGCCGCGGTCCTCGTGCCGGCCAAGACCCTCTCCGAGTCGGCGAAAACCGTTGGCGGATCTTCTAATTCGCCCGTCCAGCTCGCGCTGGGGGCGGGTTCGTCGGTCGGCGCCGAGGGCCTGCTCGGCATCGTCGCGGACGGCCGGCGTACCACCACGCGCCTCCTCGACGCGGAATTCCCCAAGTTCCGCCAGTTGCTGCCGACCGAGCACACCGCGATGGCGACCGTCGACATCGCGCCGCTCGTGGACGCGATCAAGCGCGTCGCGCTCGTCGCCGAGCGCGGCGCGCAGGTGCGGCTCGAGTTCACCGAGGGCGGGCTGCTGTTGTCGGCCGGTGGCGACGACGCCGGGCGCGCGGAGGAGTCCCTCGCCGCGGAGTTCCAGGGCGAGCCGCTGATCATCGCGTTCAACCCCGGGTACCTGCTCGACGGCCTCGGCTCGCTGCACAGCGAGAAGGCGTCGTTCGGCTTCACGACGCCGAGCCGCCCCGCGGTGCTGCGACCGGCGCTCGAGGAGGCACCCGAGCCCGACGCTTCCGGCACGTTCGCCGCCCCGGACAGCGACTACACCTATCTGCTGATGCCGGTGCGCCTGCCGGGCTGACCCGGGGGCAGGAAGCGGTCGGCCCGTGTACGTTCGCACCTTCTCGTTGCGCGACTTCCGTTCCTGGGAAGCCGTTTCGCTGAATCTGGCGCCGGGACCGACGGTGTTCCTCGGTCGCAACGGGCACGGCAAGACCAACCTGCTCGAGGCGCTCGGCTACCTGTCGACGCTGACCTCGCACCGGGTCTCCGGCGATGCCCCCCTGTTCCGGAGCGGGACGTCGCGGGCCCAGGTGGGGGCCGTCGTCGTCAACGGCGGGCGGGAACTGGGCATCGACGTCGAACTCAACGAGGGCCGGCCCAACCGCGGCCGGATCAACCAGTCCCCGACCCGGCGGCCGCGCGAGATCCTCGGCATTCTGCGGACGGTGTTGTTCGCGCCGGAGGACCTGTCGCTGGTGCGGGGCGATCCGGGTGACCGGCGCCGGTTCCTCGACGAGCTGCTCGCCACCCGCATCCCGCGGATGAGCGGGGTCCGCGCCGACTACGACAAGGTGCTGCGACAGCGCTCGGCCCTGCTGAAGACAGCCGGGGGCGCGCTGCGCCGCGGCAGCCGGTCCGGCGACGGGGCGAGCGCACTGGCAACGCTCGACGTGTGGGACGGCCATCTCGCGGCGCACGGGTCCGAGCTGCTCGCGGCCCGCGTCGCGCTGCTACACGAACTCGCCCCGCACGTCGCCGAGGCGTACCGATCGATCGCCCCCGAGTCACGGCCGGCACTGCTCCGTTACCGCAGCACGGTGGGTGAGGCGCTGCCGCCGGAGTTCGCCGACCCGGCCCGCGAGCCGCGATCCGACGACCGTGAGGTGCTCGAGGCCGCGTTCCTGACCCGGCTGGCGCAGGCGCGGACGAAGGAGATCGAGCGGGGTGTGTGCCTGGTGGGCCCCCACCGCGACGAGCTCGACCTGATCCTGGGCGATCAGCCGGCCAAGGGCTTCGCCAGCCACGGGGAGTCCTGGTCGTTCGCGCTGGCGCTGCGTCTGGGTGCCTTCTCACTCCTGCGGGCCGACGGCACCGACCCGGTTCTCATGCTGGACGACGTGTTCGCCGAACTGGATCGGCGTCGCCGCGCCGCGCTCGCCGCCGTCGCGGCCTCGGCCGAGCAGGTGCTCATCACCGCCGCGGTCCCCGAGGACGTGCCGGCGGAGCTGGCTGCGGTCCGGTTCGGGGTGCGGGCCGAGGACACCGACCGGGGACGGCTCTCGGTGCTGACCCGGCTCGACGGCGGCGACCCCTCGCAGCCGGATCTGGACGGAACCGTGGACGGAGCACTGAGATGAGCACCGAGAACCCGGGCGAGCAACCGCCCCAGCCGCCGCTGCGCGGGATCGACCTGGCCCGTCGCGCGCTGGAGGAGGCCCGTGCGGCCGCGAAGGCGAGCGGGAAGTCGGTGGGGCAGGGGCGCGCGTCGCGCGGGGCGCTGCGACCACGGCGCCGCCGCGGCTGGTCCGGTCCCGGCCCCGACGAGCGGGACCCGCAGCCGCTCGGCGCGCTGGCGAACGCGCTGTCCAAGCAGCGGGGATGGTCGGGGCGCGTGTCGGAGGGCACGGTGCTGGGCAGTTGGGCACGCGTGGTCGGCGACGACATCGCCTCGCACGCGTCGCCGACGACGCTGCGCGAGGGGGTGCTGCACGTGTCGGCGGAGTCGACCGCCTGGGCGACACAGCTGCGCATGATGCAGGCGCAGATCCTCGCGAAGATCGCCGCCGCGGTGGGGCACGGGGTGGTCAAGGAGCTGCGGATCACGGGGCCGACGGCGCCGAGCTGGCGCAAGGGGGAGCGGCACGTCCGCGGCCGCGGACCTCGGGACACGTACGGCTGATCCGACCCTGGATTTATCTGTAACCCGATGTTACGTTGAATTCCGACGGTTGTGCGCTGTTCCACACGTCCGCATCGGAGGTACGTCCATGTCCACATCGCTCACCGAACCGGACCGCGTCCTGCTCCAGGCCCGCGACGTCGAGTTCGACTGGAGCGCCCTGCCCATGCACTGGGTGCCGGGTGATCCGTTCAGCACCCACGTGCTCAACGTCCTGCATCTGTTGCTGCCGGCGGGGGAGGAGTGGTTCGTCGAGACGTTCAAGGAGGCGCTGCCGCTCATCGAGGACGAACAACTGCGCGAGGACGTCGTGGGATTCATCGGCCAGGAATCGGTGCACTCCCACGCTCACCAGGGGGTACTCGAGCAACTCGAGTCGAAGGGTCTCGATCCCACCCCGTTCACGGACCAGATGCGGTGGCTGTTCGGCCGGCTGCTCGGCCGGCGACCGCTGACCGGACTGCGCGCGGAGAACTATCTCGTCGAGCGGCTCGCCATCATCGCCGCCGTCGAGCACGTCACCGCGTTCCTCGGGGACTGGGTCCTCAACGCGAAGGGCCTCGACGCGGCGGGCACCGATCCGACCATGCTCGACCTGCTGCGCTGGCACGGCGCCGAGGAGGTCGAGCATCGCAGCGTCGCCTACGACGTGATGCGCTACTTCGACCCGGGGGAGGCCCGGCGGGTCCGTACCCAGCTCCTCGTCACCCCGGTCCTCGTGTGGCTGTGGATCCGCGGTGCCCGTTTCCTCATGGCCCACGATCCGGACCTGGCGGGTGCCTCGAAACATGTTCGTGCACCCCATCTCTCGGATTGGCTGGCGGCGAGTCGCCGCGGCACGCTACCCGGCCCGGTGGACCTCGGCAGGCGCATGTCGCGGTACTTCCAGCGTTCGTACCACCCGAGCCGGGAGGGGTCGACCGGTCAGGCGGTCCGCTACCTGGCGTCCTCCCCCGCCGCCCGGGCGGCAGCCCGATGACCGGAGTGCTGCCGCGGCACCGGCGCCCGTCGGACCTGCACGGGCGGAACCGGACCGACCGTGCGATGGGCCTGCTCGGATCCGTCGTGGAGAGCTACCTGCGCCTCGTCACGACTCTCGGCTACGACGGCGCCGCCGGTGCCGGGGACCCGGACCTGCAGCTGAATCTCGTTGTCACCGAAAAGGACCCGGTGACGGCCGACGGCGACGTGATGCGGTTGACGCTGCGGGCCCCCGGCGGCGCCGAGCTGCCGGCGTGGCATCCGGGTGCCCACCTCGACTTCCATCTGCCCTCCGGGCGGCGACGGCAGTACTCGCTGTGCGGCGATCACGAGGACCGCACCCGTTACACCGTCGCGGTTCGCCGGATCCCCGGCGGCGGGGGCGGGTCGCTCGAGATGCATGCCCTCGAACCGGGTGACCCGGTGGCCGTGCGCGGTCCGCGCAACGGGTTCCCGTTCGTCGCCGGGGGCGCGGCCCTGTTCGTCGCCGGCGGGATCGGCATCACTCCCGTCCTGGCGATGACCCGCGCCGCGGACCGTGCCGGAATGGACTGGCGGCTCGTCTACACCGGCCGTACCCGGTCCGCGATGCCGTTCCTCGACGAGATCGGAACATGGGATCCGTCAAGGGTTTTCGTACGTCCGGACGACGAGTACGGCACGCCGACGGGCGCCGACCTGCTCGCCGGCGCCCCCGCCGGCGGGGCCGTCTACTGTTGTGGGCCCGCCCCGATGCTGGACGCGGTGCGCGCCGGCATCGACGCCACGGGGGCGTCGGCCCTGCACTTCGAGCGGTTCGGTGCCCCACCCGTCGTCGACGGCCGGGCGTTCGAGGTCCAGCTGGCGAGCACCGGAGAGGTGCTCGCCGTCCCGGCCGACGAATCGGCGCTCGAGGTGATCCGCCGGCGCCGGCCCGGCATCGGCTACTCGTGCCGGCAGGGGTTCTGCGGAACCTGCCGGGTGCGGGTCCTGTCCGGTACCCCCGACCACCGCGAGAACCGGCTCACCCCCGAGGAACGTCGCGAGGAGATGCTCGTGTGCGTCTCGCGCGCCGTCGGTGGCCGGCTCGTACTCGACCTCTGAGGAAGAACATGACCACTCGTACCGTCACGAACGGAGCCGTCCGGCTCCACGTCGTCGAGGAGGGCAACCCGCAGGGGCCGACCCTCGTCCTGGTCCACGGCTGGCCCGACACGCATGCCCTGTGGGACCGCGTGGTGCCCGCGCTGGCCGGCGATTTCCGGATCGTCCGGTTCGACAACCGCGGTGCCGGCGCCTCGACCGTGCCGCGCGACGTCGCGGCCTACCGGCTCGAGCTGCTCACCGCGGATCTGTTCGCGGTGATCGACGCGGTGAGCCCGGACGCGCCGGTGCACCTGCTCGGGCACGACTGGGGGGCGGTGCTGTCCTGGGAGGCCGTGTGCGAACCCGGGGCGGCGGAGCGGATCGCGTCGTACACCTCGGTGTCCGGGCCGAACCTCGACCACCTCGCGCTGTGGATGCGTCGCCGGCTGGGGGAGCGGCGCCCGCTCGGCCCGCTCGAGCAGGCCGTGGCGTCGTCCTACACGGTGCTGTTCCAGACCCCCGGCCTGCCCGTGCCCGCGCTGCGGTGGTGGTTCTCCCGGCACTGGCCGGGATTCGTCGGGTTCTTCGACCGCTCCGATCCGGCCCTGATCGGACCCGTCGCGCCCACGCTCGCCGACGACATGGTGCACGGCCTGAAGCTGTACCGGGCGAACCTGCGACGGCGGCTCCGCACGCCGCGCGAGCGGCGCACCGACGTCCCCGTTCAGCTGATCCAAGGCCTGCGGGACCGAGCGGTGCGGCCGGTCGGGTACGAGGACACCGAGAAGTGGGTCACCGATCTGCGCCGGGAACCGCTCGACGCCGGGCACTGGTCGCCGCGCTCGCATGCCGGTGAGCTCGCGGCCGCGACCGCACGCTTCGTGCGCGACGTCGAGGCGCGGCACACTGTCCGAACCTCGTCGCCCTAGCGATTCACCCTCCCGCACTCGCGACGCCGCGCCTGCGGGCCGGTGAGCGGCGTCGACGGCCCGTCCTGTGTCGGACGGGGCAAGTACGCTTCCGGGCAGTAGGATGAATTCCGAATGCGTGCGCGTGTGCGCGAGACCCAGGCGGAAGAAGGAGAGCTACCAACCCGTGGCTGCCCAGAAGTCGAACAAGAGCAACAGTGAGTACGGTGCTTCCTCCATCACCGTCCTCGAGGGTCTCGAGGCGGTGCGCAAGCGCCCCGGTATGTACATCGGTTCCACCGGTGAGCGCGGCCTGCACCACCTGATCTGGGAGGTCGTCGACAACTCGGTCGACGAGGCGATGGCCGGCCACGCCACCAAGGTCGAGGTGACTCTCCTCGAGGACGGCGGCGTGCAGGTCGTCGACGACGGCCGTGGTATCCCCGTCGGAATGCACGCCTCCGGCATCCCGACCGTCGAGGTCGTGCTGACCCAGCTGCACGCGGGCGGCAAGTTCGATTCCGATGCCTACGCCGTCTCCGGCGGTCTGCACGGCGTCGGCATCTCGGTGGTCAACGCGTTGTCCACCCGGCTCGAGGTGGAGATCGACAATGACGGCTACCACTGGGAGCAGACGTACCTGTCGTCGAAGCCCGGGGAACTGATCAAGGGCGAGCCCACGAGGGCCACCGGCACCACCGTCCGGTTCTGGTCGGACCCGGACATCTTCGAAACCACGACCTACAACTTCGAGACGGTTGCGCGGCGTCTGCAGGAGATGGCCTTCCTCAACAAGGGCCTGACGATCACGCTGACCGACGAGCGGGTCGCCCCCGAGGAGGTCACCGACGAGGTCGTCAGCGAACTCGCCGAGGCACCGAAGAAGGCCGAGGAGCAGGAACAGGCCGAGGCCGAACAGCATCACAAGGTCAAGTCCCGCGTCTACCACTACCCGGGCGGTCTCGAGGACTACGTGCGGCACATCAACCGCACCAAGCAGCCGATCCACAACTCGGTCGTCGGCTTCACCGCGAAGGGCACCGGCCACGAGCTCGAGGTCGCGATGCAGTGGAACTCGGGCTACTCCGAGTCGGTCCACACCTTCGCCAACACGATCAACACCCACGAGGGCGGCACCCACGAGGAGGGCTTCCGCGCGGCCCTGACCTCGGTGGTCAACAAGTACGCGAAGGACAAGAAGCTCCTCAAGGACAAGGACCCGAACCTCACCGGCGACGACATCCGCGAGGGACTGGCCGCGATCATCTCGGTCAAGGTCGGCGAACCGCAGTTCGAGGGCCAGACCAAGACCAAGCTCGGCAACACCGAGGTCAAGTCGTTCGTGCAGAAGGCCTGCAACGAGCACCTGTCGCACTGGCTCGAGGCGAACCCGGCCGACGCGAAGACCATCGTGACGAAGGCGGTCTCGTCCGCGCAGGCCCGCGTCGCCGCCCGCAAGGCGCGCGAGCTGGTCCGGCGCAAGTCCGCCACCGATCTCGGCGGGCTGCCCGGCAAGCTGGCGGACTGCCGGTCGAACGACCCGAGCAAGTCCGAGATCTACATCGTCGAGGGCGACTCCGCCGGTGGTTCCGCCAAGTCGGGGCGCGACTCGATGTACCAGGCGATCCTGCCGCTGCGCGGCAAGATCATCAACGTCGAGAAGGCGCGCATCGATCGCGTGCTGAAGAACAACGAGGTCCAGGCGATCATCACCGCCTTCGGCACCGGCATCCACGACGAGTTCGACATCGCGAAGCTGCGCTATCACAAGATCGTGCTGATGGCCGACGCCGACGTCGACGGCCAGCACATCGCCACTCTGCTGCTGACGCTGCTGTTCCGCTTCATGCGTCCGCTGGTCGAGCAGGGCCACGTCTACCTGGCGCAGCCGCCGTTGTACAAGCTCAAGTGGCAGCGTTCCGAGCCGGAGTTCGCGTACTCCGACCGGGAGCGCGACGGCCTGCTCGAGCGTGGTCTCGCCGCCGGCAAGAAGATCAACAAGGACGACGGCATCCAGCGTTACAAGGGTCTCGGCGAGATGAACGCCAAGGAACTGTGGGAGACCACCATGGACCCCAGCGTGCGCGTGCTGCGTCAGGTGACGCTGGACGACGCGGCCGCAGCCGACGAGCTGTTCAGCATCCTGATGGGCGAGGACGTGGAGGCACGTCGCAGCTTCATCACCCGTAACGCCAAGGACGTTCGCTTCCTGGACGTCTGACCGGGTTCCAGGTCGCCGGAGAGGGCGGCGAAAGGGGTGTGTGACAAGGTTCACACCACTGCTTTCGCCGCCCTTCGGCGCGTCGGGTGCGTCTTCCCGGGCCGCGAATGTTACTGGTCGGTAGAGTTTTCGGCTCGGTGACCGGCTCGAGGCGCGAGTCCCGCCGGTTCCCGGAGTGGCCGTGCTCCTTTCGTTATCCGCACTCGGGCGGATATGGTGCGTGCACTCAGGAACGTCTCTTCCGACCACTCCACCCGCGGCCGCACCTCCTCGACACCGAGCGGTGCGGCGCGGGTGTGGGTCGGCGGCGGGAACCGGGTGGAAAGTGAGCTGTGAAGATGAGTGACGAATCGCCACCTCGGCAGCGGTGGTGGAACATCGAAGGGTGGGGCCTTCGCTGGAAGGTGACCGCCGTTCTCGCCGTTCCCGTGACCGTGGCAATGGTGCTGGGCGGCCTGCGCGTACAGCAGGAGCTCTCCAACGCCGTCCACTTCTCGTCCGCTGCCGACCAGGTGGCCGTCGTGCCCGACCTCGTCGACTTCGGTACCGCCTTCGGTACCGCCTCCGCGACGCTGGCCGCCGGTACCGGCATCACGAACGAGATCGAGAACCTCGACGCGACACTGGAACGCGTCCGGGCGGTGTCCCGGAACCCGGAGCTGGATCCGGTCATCGCCGCGGACCTCACCCGCACCGTGGCCGCCGCCGAGGCGCTGCGAGACCGCATTGCGGCCGGCAACATCCCGCTCCCCGAGCTCAACGAGCAGACCAATGCCATCCGCAAGGACCTGATCCGCATCGTCGAGGCCATCGTCGAGCCGATCGAGGATCCGTCCGTGCTCGCCGAGGGCACCCGGCTCGTCGACGCCTGGGCTTCCCAGCGCTACCTGTTCGATCAGGTGATGGGCATCGTGGCGATCCTGCGGGACCCGGACCAGCCGGGCACCACCCTGGTGTCCGCGTCCGGCTCCGAGCTCGCCATGCTCGAGACGCTCGCCCGGTCGTATCCGGCGTCCGACGCACAGATCCAGGAGCTGCGCAACGGCGTTGCCGAGCGCACCGCGATGATCGACGCCGCCGGCGACGGGCCGCTGCCCATCCTGAACCTGCGCTCGTCGCTGCTGCAGAGCGTCGAGGTCTACGGCACCCTCATCGACGAGGCATCCAACGCGATCAGCGACACCGTTCTGGCCCGCGCCTCCGATACCCGCTCCGCCGCCCTCCGTGACACCGCGATCGTGCTCGGCGCCCTGCTCGCCGCGCTCGTCCTGGCGCTTCTCGTGTCGCGGTCGCTCGTCGGCCCGATCCGGCGCCTGCGCTACGGTGCTCTCAAGGTCGCCCGGCAGGAACTCCCCGACGCCATCGACCGCATCAGGGTGGGTGACAACGTCGAGGACATCGAGTTCACGCGGGTCCCGGTGCACACGACCGAGGAGATCGGCCAGCTCGCCCGCGCCGTCGACGACATGCACGGGCAGGCCCTGCGCCTCGCCGGTGAGCAGGCCCACCTCCGCCTGCAGATCAACGACATGTTCGAGACCCTCGCCCGGCGCAGCAAGTCGCTCGTCGAGCAGCAGCTCGGCCTCATCGAACGACTCGAGTACGAGGAGAAGGATCCGGCCCGGCTCGAGAGCCTGTTCCGCCTCGACCACCTCGCGGCGCGCATGCGTCGTAACGGCGACAACCTGCTGATCCTCTCGGGTACCCGGATGCGGCGCGGGCACTCCGCGCCCGTACAGCTCGGTGACATCCTCCGTGCCGCGATGTCGGAGGTGGAGGACTACCAGCGCGTCCAGATCGGCTCGACGCCGGAGGGCGCACTCAGCGGCACGGTCGCCACGGACATCGTCCACCTGCTCGCCGAGCTCGTCGACAACTCGCTGCGGGCGTCCCCGCCGGACAGCACCGTGACGTTCAGCTTCGCACGGGCGGTCGACGGTGGCCTGCTCGTCGAGATCGCCGACCGCGGTATCGGGATCCCGGCCGAGGAACTCGACGCGATCAACGAGCGGCTTGCTCTCGGTGGCGAGGTCGGTCCCGACACCGCCCGCCACATGGGTCTGTTCGTGGTCTCGCGCCTCGCGGCGCGGCACGGCCTCACCGTGCGGCTGCGCCCGACGTTCGACACCGCGCGCAACCCGGGCATCACCGCCAGCGTCCACATTCCCGACGTGCTCCTCGTCTCGCCGCTCGCCCTGTCGCAGACCGGTCCGCAGCCGCGCATGGGTGAGGACGGCCGTCCGGCCGAGGCCCTCACCCCGCGGCCGCCACGTGACGTCGCGGCCCCGGCCCTGCCGGAACGCACCCCCGCGCCGGAATCGCCGCTGCCGCAGCGTCAGCCGGCGCCCGTTCCTCCGGAGCCGTCCGCGCCGGCCGCGGGCCTGCCGCAGCGTCGGCCGGGGACCACTCCGGGTCTGCCGCAGCGCCGCCCCGGCTCGACTCCCGGTCTGCCGCAGCGTCAGCCGGGTGTCACCCCGAGTCCGGCGCCGCGCCAGCCCACGCCGCTCTCGGAACTGCCCCGGCGGCAACCCGGTCCGCCGCCGGTCCTGCCGCCGCGCCGCACGGAGACGGTCTCGCCTGCTCCTGCTCCCGCCGGGTCGGCTCCGGCCTCGCCCGAGTCGGCTCCGTCGTCCGCGGGCAGTGGTCTGCCGCAGCGCCGGCCGGGTGCTACGCCGGGCCTGTCGCCCCTGCCGGTTCCGGTCACCGCGGGCAGTAGTCTGCCGCAGCGCCGGCCGGGTGCCACGCCGGGCCTGTCGCCGCAGCCGTCCGCTGCTGTGTCGGGGAACGGTGCGTCGGGCAACGGTGCGTCGGGCAACGGGCTGCCGCAGCGCCGGCCCGGGAGCACTCCCGGACTGCCGACGCCGCCGGCCGCCGCTGATTCCGCCCTGCCGCAGCAGTATTCCGAGCAGTCCGCAGACCCGGCCGCCGCGTCCGCGAGCCACGGCAGTGCAGCAGCCGACGGGCAGCCGGGCCGCGCCGCACGGCATCGGTACCGGACGAACCCGGCCAAGACGGCCGCGTTCTTCCAGCCGCGGCCCGACGTCAACACGCTGCGTCCGGGTGGCGGCACGCCGATCTTCGCCGACATGATGTCGAGCTGGCTCGTCGATCCGACGAGCCTGCCGGAGGACCGCCGGCCGGAGTGGAACTCGCGGGCGGACGTCGGTTGGAAGGCCGCACAGGAGGCGGCGCAAGCCCCGGTGGAGCAACTCACCACCGCGGGTCTTCCGCGACGTGCACCCGGTCATAGGCTGGTGCCCGGTGCGGTCGCCTCCCCGGCGACCGGATCTGTGCCGGCTGTTCGGCGGCGCGACCCGGAGACCATCCGGGCCAACCTGAGCCGTCACCAGCAAGGGGTTCGCAACGGGCGGGCCTCCGCGCACGCGTCCACCCAGACCGACGAACAGGGAGTTCGATGAACATTGACCATGGATCCGACGTAACTCGTCCTCTGGACTGGTTGGTGTCGAACTTCGCGCGCGAGGTTCCCGGCGTCTCCCACGCCGTGCTCGTGTCCGCGGACGGCCTCCTGATGGCGGCCAGCGCACACCTGCCGGTCGACCGTGCCGAGCAGCTCGCTGCCGTCACGTCCGGCCTGGCCAGCCTGTCCAACGGCGTGTCCCAGCTCTTCGAGGGCGGCGGAGTGCTCCAGTCCGTCGTGGAGATGCAGCACGGTTACCTGCTGCTGATGAGCGTGGGTGACGGCTCGCACCTGGCGACCCTGACCGCCTCGGAGTGCGACATCGGACAGGTCGGTTACGAGATGGCACTCCTGGTCGATCGTGTGGGGGCATCGGTCGAGGCCACTCCGCGCATCGGTCTGGGGTCCTGACGTCGAGGTGGCCATGGAAGAACGCAAGCCCGAGTCGCCGCCGGCCCAGCCCAGTCTGGTCCGGCCGTACTCACTGACTTCGGGACGGACCAGCCCCGCGGTCGAGCTGGCGTTGGAGGCACTGATCCAGGTCCTCCCGGGCACGGACGACCGTGCCCGGGACCTGGACAACATCAATGCCACGATCGTGGCTTTGTGCAGAGAGTCCCCGTCGGTCGCCGAGATCGCGGCGCGGGTGGGTGTGCCGATCGGGGTGGCGCGCGTACTCGTGGCGGATCTCGTCGAAGCCGGGCACGTACGGATCCTGGCCACCCTGAAAGACGATTCGAGCGACGCGGAGCGTCGTGAGCTGATTGAAAGGGTCCTCAGTGGACTTCGCGAACTCTAACTCCCCGAAGCGGGTGACCTCGACGAAGATCGTGATCGCCGGGGGCTTCGGTGTCGGCAAGACCACGTTGGTGGGGGCGGTCTCGGAGATCGTTCCGCTGCGCACCGAAGCGCTGGTCACCAACGCCAGCGACGGCGTCGACAACCTGAGTGCGACGCCGCAGAAGGCCACCACGACCGTCGCGATGGACTTCGGCCGGATCAGCCTCGCCGAGGATCTCGTGCTGTACCTGTTCGGTACGCCGGGACAGCACCGGTTCTGGTTCATGTGGGACGACCTGATCCGCGGCGCGATCGGTGCCATCGTGCTCATCGACACCCGGCGTCTGGACGAGAGCTTCGCGGCGGTCGACTTCTTCGAGGCCCGGAACCTGCCGTTCATCGTCGCGATCAACGAATTCGACGACGCCCCGCGGTACCCGACCGAGGACATCCGTCAGGCCCTGGCGGTCTCGGCGGACGTGCCGATCGTCTCGATCGACGCTCGGCAGCGCGAGTCCGCCAAGTCGGCGCTCGTGACGGTCACCGAGTACGCGCTGCGCAAGCTGCACCAGCCGGTAGCGCCCTGATGGACACGCACGTGCACCTGTTCGGCATGGGCACGTGGGTGATCGTCCTGGCGTACGTGACGTCGGCGATCGGGTTGCTCGTGGGACTGGCCAGTGCCCGCAAGTCGTTGTCCGCCGGTTCGGAACGGGCGCGGCTGTACTGGCTGATGCGAGCCGCGCTCTCGACCGGGGGCGTCGGGGTGTGGCTGGCGCACTTCCTGCCGATGGCGGGTTTCACGGTGGACGGCAGCATCATCCGATACGACCTGCTCGGCATCGTCTTCTCGATGGCGGTGGCGCTGGTGTCCGCCTTCGTCGCCATGGTGGTCGTGCAGCCGAAGCGGGTGTCGCGCCGGGCCCGGCCGTCGCGCGGTGCCGTGGCGGCACGGCTGTCGAGCGGGTCGCTGGTCCTGGGCGCCGGGATCGCCGGCGTGCACTACTCGATCATGTGGGCGATGGAACTGCAGGGCAGCGTCGCATACGACATGACCTACGTGGCGGCGTCCGTGGTGGCGGCCTGCCTCACCGCGGTGGTGGTCCTGTGGCTGGTCACGGTCGCCGACAGCAGGGGGATGCGGATCGTCGGCAGCATCTTCGCCGGCGCGGCGGTGATGGGCGTGCACTTCCTCGCGATGGCGGCGGTGCAGGTGACGGTGGATCCGTCGACCGCGGCGCCGTCGGGGGTCGAGGTGTTCGCCGTCCTCTTCCCGGTGTTCGTGCTCGGCATGCTGATCCTGACGGTCCCGATCATGGCGTTGCTCATGGCTCCCGACCGGGTGGCGGCCGCACTCGAGGCCGAGGCCGAGGCGTGGGCGCAGCAGCACAGCCCGGCCGATTCCCGGCATCCGGCCACCTGAGCGCACGGGGGCGGGACCTGCCCGCGTCCGAATCACATCGATGCGATACGCTCCGATCGCTGTCGAGGGGGCGACGTCGCAGCCCGTATCGATTCGGTGTGGCGCGCCACCGCACGAGTGCGGACCGACTTCCGCGTGCCACGCTCAGAAGGTCACGATGTCGCACGAAATGCACCACTTCTCCATGGGGATGTGGGTGTTCTTCCTCGCCTATGCCACCTCCGTCGTCGGATCGTTCGTCGGGCTCTCCTGCGCCCGCCAGGCGCTGATCGCCCCGACCGGCCGCGGCCACCGCCGCTGGATGGCCATGGCCGCCCTGTCCGTCGGCGGTGTGGCCGTCTGGCTCATGCACTTCATCGGGATGATGGGCTTCGACGTCCCGGGTACCGCGGTCCGTTACGCGCTGGGACCGACCGCCTTCTCCGTCGCGCTGTCGGTGGGTGCCACCTGGTTCGGGCTCTGGCTCGTGAGCTCCCGCGCCGCGTGGGTGAACCGCGTCCCGTCTCTCGTCCGCCTGTTCGTCGGCGGCGTCGGGATGGGCCTGGCGGTCAGCCTCATGCACTACAGCGGCATGTGGGCCATCCGGATCCAGGGCTCGCTCCAGCACGACACCGCGTTCGTCGTGGCCTCGGTGGCCATCGGCGTCGTCGCGGCCACGGTCGCCCTGTGGCTCGCGCAGGCCGCGGACCGGTGGACGCTCCGGGTGCCGGCCGCCCTGCTCATGGGCTGCGCGGTCGTCGCGCTGCACTACACCGGCATGGCCGGTGTGCGCGTCCAGGTCGACCCGACCGTCCCGCTGCCCGCGGGCCAGACCGTCACCGCCCTGCTGTTCCCCTCCTTCGTGCTCGGCATCGTCGTTCTCACCGTGCCCATCGCGGCGCTGCTGCTCGCCCCCAGCCGGAGGGATCTGGCACTGGAACAGGAGTTCGCCCGCTGGACCACCGACGACGACGGCACCGACTCGTCGCGGACCGTTCCGGCGCGATCGTGAGGTGAATTCCGGGCGACGTGGAGGGTCGGTCGAGCGGAATCGCCGCATCGCTCGGTGTGTGAGCTGACCTGCACCTATAGACTCGTGTGGTTGCGAGACGCGCGCGGGCGGAAGCCCGCGGCGTTCGAGCCGAGTAGAAGAAGGAGCTCATGACCGACACCACGTTGCCGCCGGAGGGGCCGGGGCACGACCGCATCGAGCCCGTCGACATCCAGCAGGAGATGCAGAGCAGCTACATCGATTACGCAATGAGCGTGATCGTGGGCCGCGCCCTGCCCGATGTGCGGGACGGTCTCAAGCCGGTGCACCGCCGCGTCCTGTACGCAATGTACGACAACGGGTTCCGCCCGGACCGCGGCTACGTGAAGTCGGCACGTGCCGTCGCCGAGACGATGGGCAACTACCACCCGCACGGCGACGCCTCGATCTACGACACGCTCGTGCGACTCGCGCAGCCGTGGTCGATGCGCTACCCGCTCGTGGACGGCCAGGGCAACTTCGGTTCCCGCGGCAACGACGGCGCAGCCGCGATGCGGTATACCGAGTGCCGGCTCACCCCGCTCGCGATGGAGATGCTGCGCGAAATCGACCACGAGACGGTCGATTTCCAGCCGAACTACGACGGCCGCACGCTCGAGCCGGTGGTTCTCCCCAGCCGTATCCCCAACCTGTTGATCAACGGTTCCGGCGGCATCGCGGTGGGCATGGCCACCAACATCCCGCCGCACAACCTCCGTGAGGTGGCCGACGCGATCTACTGGGCGCTCGAGAACTTCGAGGCCGACGAGGAAGCCACCCTGGCGGCCGTCATGGAGCGCATCAAGGGGCCGGACTTCCCGACGGCGGGCCTGATCGTCGGCAGCCAGGGCATCAAGGACGCATACACCACCGGCCGCGGCTCGGTGCGGATGCGCGGTGTCGTGGAGATCGAGGAGGACGCCAGGGGGAAGACCTCCATCGTCATCACCGAACTGCCGTACCAGGTCAACCCGGACAACCTGATCACCTCGATCGCCGAGCAGGTCCGGGACGGCAAGATCGCCGGTATCTCCGACATCCACGACGAGTCGTCGGACCGCGTGGGCATGCGCATCGTCGTCACCGTCCGCCGTGACGCCGTGGCGAAGGTCGTCCTCAACAACCTCTACAAGCACACGCAGCTGCAGACCGGCTTCGGCTGCAACATGCTCTCGATCGTCGACGGCGTGCCGCGCACCCTGCGGCTCGACCAGATGATCCGGTTGTACGTCAACCATCAGGTCGAGGTCATCGTCCGCCGGACGCGGTACCTGCTGCGCAAGGCAGAGGAGCGGGCCCACATCCTGCGCGGTCTCGTCAAGGCGCTCGACGCGCTCGACGAGGTCATCGCGCTGATCCGCGCCTCGGCGACGGTGGAGGACGCGCGCACCGGCCTGATCGGGCTGCTCGACGTCGACGAGATCCAGGCCGACGCGATCCTGGCGATGCAGCTGCGCCGCCTCGCCGCCCTGGAACGACAGAAGATCGTCGACGAACTCGCCGAGATCGAGCGCGAGATCGACGACCTCAAGGACATCCTCGCCAAGCCCGAGCGTCAGCGCGCGATCGTGCGGGACGAGCTGAAGGAGATCGTCGACAAGTACGGCGACGACCGTCGCACCCGCATCGTCGCGGCCGACGGCGACGTCTCCGACGAGGACCTCATCGCCCGCGAGGACGTGGTCGTCACCATCACCGAGACCGGCTACGCCAAGCGCACCAAGACCGATCTGTACCGGTCCCAGAAGCGTGGCGGCAAGGGCGTCAAGGGTGCCGACCTCAAGCAGGACGACATCGTCAAGCACTTCTTCGTGACGTCCACGCACGACTGGCTGCTGTTCTTCACCACCAAGGGCCGGGTGTACCGGGCGAAGGCCTACGAGCTGCCGGAGGCCAACCGCACCGCGCGCGGCCAGCACGTGGCCAACCTGCTGGCCTTCCAGCCGGACGAGCGGATCCAGGGCGTCATCCGGCTCAAGTCCTACGAGGACGCCCCGTACCTGGTGCTCGCGACCCGCAACGGCCTGGTCAAGAAGTCGCGCCTGTCGGACTTCGACTCCAACCGGTCCGGCGGCATCGTCGCGATCAACCTGCGCGGCGACGACGAACTGGTCGGCGCGGTGCTGTGCTCGTCGGACGACGACCTGCTGCTGGTCTCCGCCAAGGGACAGTCGATCCGTTTCGTGGCCGGCGACGAGGTGCTGCGGCCGATGGGCCGGGCGACCTCCGGTGTGCAGGGCATGCGGTTCAACGAGGACGACGCCCTGCTCTCCCTCAACGTGGTCCGCGAGGGCACGTACCTGCTGGTCGCGACGTCCGGCGGGTACGCCAAGCGCACCCCGATCGAGGACTACGTGGCGCAGGGCCGCGGCGGCAAGGGCGTGCTGACCATCCAGTACGACCGTAAGCGTGGCACTCTGGTCGGAGCGCTCATCGTGGACGACGACGACGAGCTGTACGCGATCACCTCGGGCGGTGGCGTCATCCGGACCCCCGCGAAGCAGGTGCGCAAGGCCGGCCGACAGACGAAAGGTGTGCGGTTGATGAACCTGGGGGAGGGGGACACGTTGCTGGCGATCGCACGCAACGCCGACGAGCCCGAGGAGAGCGCCGTACTCGAAGCGAAGGAGTCGTAAGTGAGCACTCCCCAGGGACCGAACGGGGCCGAGCAGGGGCCGCCCGCTCAGCCGCCGAAGGGGCAGAACGGACGGGAGGTGCCCGGCAAGCAGGCTCCCGAGGTGAAGCCGGAGGGCGCCGCGGCGCCGTCGGACACGCCGGGTGCCGCCCGGAACCCCACCGCGGGAACGAACCCGGGCGCGCCCGCCGACGGCGCGACGAAGCAGGGTTCCGCCACGCCGGAGAGCGGGACGTCGCGTCCCGGGCAGCAACGTCCGGGCGGGCCCCCCACGCCGCCGTGGCAGCGCGGGAATCAGCAGGAGGCGCCGCAGAACGTGCCGCAGACGAATCTGGCCCGCCCGGGTCAGACGTCGTCCTCGACCGGGCGTCCCGCGGTGCCCACGTCCGGCAATGCCGGTGACAAGCCCGCCACGCGCCCCGGCGCGGCCCCGACGGGATCGGCGCAGCCCGCAGGACAGCAGCCGGGCCCGGCGAAGCCGGCGGCGGCTCGCGCGGGCGGGAATCCGGCCGGCGGCCGGCCCGGTGCGGCGACGCCGCCGACCCGGCCGGTGGTCACCGGCACGGCGGCCGCCTCGATGAACGCGCCCACGACGGGGATGCCGGGTGCGGACCGGTCGGCGGCCAAGGCGAAGGCGGCCGTCATCGACGGTCCGACGCGGCACATCGAACGCAAGGACCTGGCGAAGGACCTGCCGGACCTGTCGACGGTGAAGCATCCGCTGCCGTCCGCGCCGGCCGAGGAATCCGGGGCTGCGCAACCGGTTGCCGCGGTAGCGGCCGCGGCCCGGGTCCCGGGTGAGCCGCTGCGCGCGACCGTGCAGCTGCGCCGTATCGATCCGTGGTCGATGCTGAAGATCTCCTCGGTGATCTCCGTCTCGTTGTTCTTCGTGTGGATGGTCGCCGTGGGCTTGCTGTACGGCGTGCTCGCGGGCATGGGCGTGTGGGAACGGCTCAACAGCGCCTTCACCGACATGGTGTCCGACACCGGTGGGGGCGGCCTCATCACCGCCGGTCAGGTCTTCGGGTACGCGACGGTGATCGGGCTGGTCAACACGATCCTGCTCACCGCTCTGGCCACCCTCGGGGCGTTCATCTACAACCTGTGCACCGACCTGGTCGGGGGCGTGCAGGTTACCCTCGCAGACCCGGACTGAGCTGGGAAAACGTGGCCCCGCCGAGCCGGTTTTGGACTTCGCGGCTCGGTGGGGTAGTGTTCCAACTCGGTTCGAGGGCCTATAGCTCAGGCGGTTAGAGCGCTTCGCTGATAACGAAGAGGTCGGAGGTTCAAGTCCTCCTAGGCCCACTCCCCGTGCCGAAAGGGCAGCGAGCATGAAGGTTCTTCTCACTGTGGGAACCGTTGTGCTGGTGGCCGTCGGACTCGCCCGGATGTTGCGGAGCGAGGACGAATGGCACGAGGTCACCGGCCGCTGAGGCGGCAGACGGGGCCTTAGCTCAGTTGGTAGAGCGCTGCCTTTGCAAGGCAGATGTCAGGAGTTCGAATCTCCTAGGCTCCACAACGCACACTCGAATATCGACGACAGGCCCGGACAGTACGGATGTCCGGGCCTGTCGTCGTGTCCGGTCATTTCTCCTCGGCAAGCTCGTCGAGGACCGCCGAGAGCCGACGCATCGCGGCCAGTGCGGCGGCCAGGCCGTCCTCGCCCACGGCCTCGGCGAGTCGACGGGCGAAGGCGGCATGCGCCGGATCGATCCCGGTTACCGCCTCGCGTCCCGCCGGGGTCGGCGCGACGAGCTTGGCACGCCGGTGGGCCGGGTTGGGCAGGTACTCCGCGAGACCGCGCTCGACCAGCAGGTCGGCGATCCGCTGCACGCTCTGGCGGGTGATCCCCATCGCGCGGGCGATGCCGGCGACCGGCAGGGGTTCGCGCAGCACGGCACCGAGGACCTGCCACCACGCCGCCGTGAGCCCGGCCGGACGCGCGAGGGATTCGGCGACCTCGAGGAACTGTCCGTTGAGCCGGAACGACGTCAGGGCGAGGCCGCTGAGCAGTTCCTGCTCCGGACGCTCGCTCATCCGGCCATGAGTTCGTAGAAGCCGGCGGGGTCGCGTCGGCCGTAGAGCTTGAACCAGGATTCGAGGACGTGCGGCTCGAACACCTCGAGGCGTTCGAGGATCGCGCGGGCGAACTCGACCGGGGCGGTGGCGCTT
Organism: Rhodococcus sp. 14C212; assembly: GCF_011058195.1. Lineage (NCBI taxonomy): Bacteria > Bacillati > Actinomycetota > Actinomycetes > Mycobacteriales > Nocardiaceae > Rhodococcus > Rhodococcus sp. 14C212. The sequence continues at coordinate 78,587 of NZ_JAALEH010000013.1, forward strand.
GCGGTGATCAGATTCCGATCGGTGACGGCCGGTTCGTCGCGGTAGAGACGCCCGCCGGCGTAGCCCACACTCGCCAGGAACTCGGCGGCGTTGCTCGTGTGCGCGCGATCGTCGAGCAGGCCGGCGAGGGCGAGCCCGCCCGTGGCCCCGCAGATCGCGGCCACCGGAACCCCGGCCTCGAGGAAGTCGCGCGCCCGCTCGGCGAAGGGGGTGAACTGCTCGGTGTTCCAGATGTCGTTGCCCGCCAGGACGAGCATCGCGCTGTTCTCCGGCCGCACCTCGTCCAGGGTGGTGTCGGGGAGGATGCGCATTCCGCCCATGGTGGTGACGGGGTCGCGCGTGGCGCCGACGGTGGCGACGGCGTAGCGGCCGGGGTGCTTGTGCCAGAGGGGTTTGTTGATGTGGGCGATCGCATGGCCGATCTCCCAGTCGGCGAGGGTGTCGTATACGGCGACATGCACTGTCTCTGTCATGGCAGTATGCTGTCGTATTGACAGTATATTGTCAATAGGCGGACGGCTGGTTTCACGTGAAACGCTGAGGCGTGAGGACGCTGGGGACGCGGTCGGACCTTTTCGCGGTTCGGTTCGGATTCCAGGGGCGGCCCCCACCCTGTGAGGGCTGTTACTACTCCCCGTAGTAAAGGGCGCGTATCCTGGCTGCATGTCTGCCGAGAGGGACGTCGCACGCGTACGCGGCGCCTTCGTCGGCGGCATGTCGGGGGCGGTGAGCATGGCCGCCCACGCGCTCGCCGGCGGGTCCGCGCCGGGCCAGGCACCTGCGGTGCTGCTGCTCGCCGCCGCGGCCGCGGTGGGTCTGCTCGCCGCGGGCACTCGCCTGCCGATCGTCGGCGTGCTCGCCGCCGGGCAGGTCGTGGGCCACGGCGTCCTCTCCCTCGACTCGGGACACGTCCACGTCCCCGACGCGGGCATGCTCACCGCGCACACGGCCGCGATCGTCGTCGCGGCACTGCTCGTCCGCGGCGCCGAACACGGCTGCCGCGTCGGGCTCACCGCGGTGCGCCGCGCGACTGCGCCGTCCTTCGCGCCGGCGCCCGTCGCCGCTCCCGGCTGGACGCCCGTCGCACACCATCCCCGGGTGCGGCGCGGCCTGCTCGTCGCCGCAGGTCTGGGCACCCGAGGTCCTCCCGTCACGGTCTGATCCCCGCCCACCTCACGGTCCCCGCTCCGCGGGACCGCGCGCACGCGTGCGCACCCGGACCGATCTCGGAGAACCTCATGAAGAAGACCCTGTTCCTCGCTGCCGCTGCGGCCGCGACCCTGTTCGCCGCCGGATGCTCGTCCGACGAGCCGGCCGCCGCCGCCGCGGACTCGCTCACCGTCTCCTCGGCGTGGGCGAAGGCCGCCGAATCCGGCATGACCGGCGCTTTCGCCGAGCTCGAGAACACCGGCGACACCGACATCCACATCGTCTCCGCCGCCAGCCCCAGCTCGGCCCGCACCGAGATCCACGAGATGGCGGCCGGCGACGGCGGTGCCATGGTGATGCGCGAAAAGGAGGACGGCCTGGTCATCCCCGCGCACAGCACCCATTCCCTCGCGCCCGGCAACGACCATCTGATGCTGATGGACCTCGTCGAGCCCGTCCTGCCCGGCACCGACGTGACCTTCGAGCTGACCTTCGAGGACGGTTCGACCACGGAGTTCACCGCGCAGGTCCGCGACTTCTCCGGCGCGCAGGAGAACTACCAGCCGAGCGCCGGCATGGGGGCGAACCACGGTGGCTGAGCTGAGCCGGCGGCGCCTCCTCGGGGGTGGCGCCGCCGTCCTCGGCGCCGCGGGCATCGGCGCGGCCGGAATCGGGACGGGCCTCGGCTACGCCGCCACGCGGGAGCCCGAGCCCACCGGCGGGCGCACCGTCGCCTTCCACGGCGTGCACCAGGCCGGCATCGACACCGAGCCGCAGGCCTTCGCCGCGTTCGTCGCCCTGGATCTGCGCCCGGGACTCGACCGGCGGGCGCTCGTCGGGATCATGAAGGTGTGGGCCGAGGACGGCCGTCGGCTCGCCGAGGGCAGTCCTGCCCTCGGCGACACCGAGCCCGAACTCGCCCACGATCCCGCGCGGCTGACCGTGACCGTCGGATTCGGTCCCGCCGTGTTCGACGCGGCCGGCCTCGCGGCGCGCCGGCCCGAGTGGCTGCGGCCGCTGCCGGCGTTCTCGATCGATCGGCTCGAGGAGCGCTGGTCGGGCGGCGATCTGCTGGTGCAGGTCTGCGCCGACGACCCGGTCACCGTCTCGCACGCGACCCGCACCCTCTCCAAGAGCGTGCGGTCGCTGGCCACCGTGCGCTGGGTCCAGCGCGGATTCCGCAACGCGGCGGGCACCAAGCCCGCCGGCACCACGATGCGCAACCTCATGGGCCAGGTCGACGGCACGGTCAACCCGGCTGCGGGAAGCACGGACTTCGACCGGCAGGTGTGGAATCCCGGCACCCCGGCCTGGCTGGCCGGAGGAACGTCCGTGGTGTTGCGGCGTATCCGCATGGAACTCGACACGTGGGACGAGCTGGACCGGCCCGCCCGTGAACTCGCCGTGGGCCGGGACCTGGCCTCGGGGGCGCCGTTGACCGGCAACCGGGAGCACGACGATCCGGACTTCGCCGCCACCGACGTCCACGGCATTCCGGTGATCCCACCGGAATCGCACGTCGCGCGGGCGCGGCCGCGGAACGCGAACGAGCGGTTCCTGCGGCGTGGCTACAACTACGACGACCCGGACGGCGCCGGGCTGCTGTTCGCGTCGTACCAGGCCGACGTGGACGCCCAGTTCGTTCCGGTGCAGCAGCGGCTCGCCGAGCACGACGCGCTGAACCCGTGGATCACGCCGGTCGGGTCGGCGGTGTTCGCCGTCCCACCCGGATTCGGCCCCGGCGGATATCCGGGCGACACCCTGCTCGAGGACTGACGGGCAGCGCCCCCGGCCCGGGATCTGCTCGACAGTCCCGGCCGGGGGTTCGCCGTACCTACAGTTTGTATGGTTCTTGTCACACCCCGCCCGAATGGCGCTACCGTCGATATGGACACTCGTCCATCCGGGTCGAGGGAAGGCGGGCACGCTCATGACCACAGCACTGCCGGAACGTCAGGGCTTCGGAACCCTGCGCGCGGGAGGTCTGCACTGGGACGCCTTCCCGCTGCGGCTGTTCGCAAAGGGAAACGCGAAGTTCTGGGATCCGCTCGAGCTCGACTTCAGCCGGGACGCGGCCGACTGGAACGAGCTCAACAGCGAACAGCACCGCAGCGCCACCTATCTCGTCGCGCAATTCGTGGCCGGCGAGGAGGCCGTCACCCAGGACATCCAGCCGTTCCTACGGGCGATGGCGGCCGAGGGCCGGCTCGGCGACGAGATGTACCTGACCCAGTTCTGCTTCGAGGAGGCCAAGCACACCCAGGTCTTCCGCCTGTGGATGGATGCGGTGGGCCTGACCGCGGACCTACACCCCTACGTCGCGGACAATCCGTACTACCGGCAGCTGTTCTACGAGGAACTGCCCCATTCGCTGCGCGTCCTCGAGACCGATCCGAGTCCCGCCAACCAGGTCCGCGCCAGCGTCACCTACAACCACGTCATCGAGGGCAGCCTCGCCCTCACCGGGTACTACGCCTGGCAGAAGGTGTGCACGAAACGCGGAATCCTCCCCGGCATGCAGGAACTGGTGCGCCGGATCGGCGACGACGAACGCCGGCACATGGCATGGGGCACGTTCACGTGCCGCCGCCACGTCGCTGCCGACGACTCGAACTGGGATGTCGTGCAGCAACGCATGGGGGAGTTGCTGCCGCTGGCGCTCGGCATGATCCAGTGGGTCAACGACCAGTTCGAGGAGCAGCCCTTCGGCCTCGACCCCGACGAGTTCGTCGCCTACGCGGCCGACCGGGCGCAGCGGCGGCTCGGTGCCATCGAATCCGCGCGCGGGCGGCCACTCGAGGAGATCGACCTCGACTACAGCCCCGAGGTGCTCGAGGACAAGTTCGGCGCGGAGGACGCCGCGGCGCTGCACTCGCTGACGGAGGGCTGACCTCCGCGGTAGCAACCTGAACGGTCAGAGCAGCGCGACGGCCGCGAAGGCCAGCAGCAGGATCACTGCCACCACGGCCCCGATCGCCGAGTAGTTCCGGCTCGGGGGCGCCGTGACGGTGGTGACCGTCGCCCCCGAGGTCTTGTCGGCGCTGTTGTCCTCGGCCCGGGCGTCGCCGGGCCGGAGGTCGGTGGCGGTCGTCGCCGGGACGGGTGCGGGGCTCGCCGGTGCGCCGGCCGCCCGGTCTCGTTCCGCGGCCGCTTCGGCCCTCGCTCGTTCGGCCGCTTCGAGTTCACGGATACGTGGGATGCCACCGGTGAGTACGTCGGTGACGTCGTACGACGGTGGCAGTCCGATCCGCGCCTTGACCACGCGTGCGGGCGTGAAACCCGCCGCCAGGATGGCGGCACCGAGGGCGGCGGTCTGCTCGGGCCCGGGGCCGACGAGGGTGCGCACGCCGAGTTTCGCGGCGAGGCTGTCCGCGATGGACTGCACATGCGAGCGGTCGCGCGCGACGAACCCGTCGCCCATCACGACCACGGCGTCGAGGTTGTGCGAAAGCCAGCCGAACGCGCCGAGCGCGGTGGCCAGCTGGGCCGTGGGGGACGGGGCGCTCTTGGCGGCGAAGCGGAACGCCTTGCCGGCCGAGACGCCGGAGCGCACGAGATTGACGGTCGAGCCGCCGTCGTCGACGTGGAAGATGCCGACGAGCTGCCCGGGGGTCTCCGAGATTTCCGAGGCGTACCAGGTGGCCGCGGCCTCGGCGTCCGAGACGAGGGCGATGTGCCGCAGATCCGCGTAGTCGAGCGCGGCCCGCAGCGCGGCCACGGTGGACTGGTCCCACCGGGACGGGTAGGTGGCGGTGACAGCGGGCAGATCCCCGTCGGGCCCGCCGTCCGGCGGCAGAGGCTGGCACTCGTGCAACAGGCAGGCGATCGCCGTGGCCATCGAGTCCTCGGCCCGGTAGATACGCCCGTCACTGGCGGTGACGCCGGCGGGATCGCCGACGCGGCCGAGGAAGCCCGACAGGTAGCGGGCCTCGCCGGCGGGATGCGGGGCGCCGCCGAGGACGGTGGTGCCGTCGGAGTCGATGTGCAGGACGGTGTCACGGGCTATGACGACGGGATCGGGGCTGCCGGGGTCGTTGGAGGCGAGCACCGCGGTGGACACCACGCTCCCGATCCGGAGACCGACTCCCACAGCCATGTCAAACCTCCCGTAGACAACGATCGGCGTACATCTTGCTACCGACTCGGCTACGTCCGGGGAAGCCGCGCCGTAGGACCGCGTGCGAGATTGCCGTGCCCACTAGATGGTTGATTCCTTGAAGGGTGCCCGCTGAGGGACCTGGTGGGGCGGCCTCCGGGGAGGTAGGCGGAGGGTTTCAAGATCAATGTGTGACGAAAGACCTGGAAACCCTCCTGACCGAACTCTATGTCCTTCTCGACGACCATGTCGCGCCGCCCCGCACCGGACGCGGCCGCCGCCCGCTGCTCTCCGACGCCGAACTGCTCACCCTCGCGGTCGCGCAGGTACTGCTCGGGTTCGACTGCGAACGCCGCTGGATCCGGCACCTCCACACCGACACGACACTGCGTGCGATGTTCCCGTACCTGCCCGCCCAGCCGGGCTACCACAAGCGACTCAAAGCGGCACGTGGGTTGCTGGCTACCGTGATTCGGGTCCTCGCCCAGCTCTCGCCGTCGTGGCACGACGATGTGTGGATCACCGACGCCACCGCGGTCCCGTGCGGCATGTCCCGGGAAACGGTCAAGCGGTCGGACCTGGCCGGCTACGCCGGCTACGGCTACTGCGCGTCGCACTCCCGATTCTTCTGGGGGTTCAAGTTGTACCTGGTGTGCGCCGGGGACGGCATGCCGATCATGTGGGCGCTGGCGAACCCGAAGATCGGCGAACGCGAGGTCGTCGCGGCGATGCTCGCCCGCGAGCACCACCTGATCCGGTCCGGGCAGGTGCTGCTCGCCGACAAGGGCTTCGCCGGCAAACTGTTCGCTGCCGAGACCGCCGCGCTCGGGCTGCGGTTGCTGCGCCCGGACCGCAAGGACGAGACCTACCGCAACGGCAACCTGGGCGGGGTCCGGCAGTGGATCGAATCGGTGAACCAGACCCTCAAAGGCCAGCTCGGGCTGGAGAAACACGGCGGACGCACCGTCGAGGGTGTGTTCACCCGCATCGCTCAGCGACTGCTCGCGATGGCTGCCGGGATCTGGCACAACTGGACCATCGGCAACCCGGCCAAACGCTCCCTGATCGCCTACGATCACTGATCCGGATCAAGGAATCAACCATCTAGGATCCGCGCGTGACGTCAGCGCAGCGTATGCGCGCCTACGGGCGCCTGTTCCATCCGGTCGGTCTGGCTTCGCGCTGGTGTTCTTCGTCTGGTCGCTGACGCCGTCGCTGCTGCCGCGGGTGTGGTATCTGCAGGGCGTGGCGTCGGGGTTGAGCCTGGTGACCGGTTACGGGATCGGGTGCCTGATCGCCTGGGTGGTCCGGGGCTGCGGCATCGATCCGCGATGGTCGGAGCGGACCCGGCGGATCGGATGGCGGATTCTGGCGGGCGTCGCCCTCGTCGTGGTCCCCCTGTTCCTGATCCTGGGATCGTGGTGGCAGCAGATCGTCCATGATCTCGTCGGGGTCGAGCGTGCTTCCCGATGGCTGTATGTGCTGGTGCCGGTCATCGCGGTGCCGGTCGCGCTGGCGGTACTGGCGGTGGGTCGGGGACTGCGCTCGGGGACTCGGCACCTCATCCGGTACGGGGGCCGGTACGTCCCGACACCGGCCGCTCGGCTCGGGGCGGTGATCACCGTGGTGGTGCTCGTGGTCCTGTTCCTCAGCGGGTTCGTGAACCGGGTCGTCCTGGGGCTGGCGGAACGCTCGGCGGAGGTGGCCGATCAGGGCACCGCGCCGGGTGTGGTGCAGCCCGCACTGCCGGAACGGTCCGGATCCCCGGCCTCGAACGAGCCGTGGGACACCCTGGGCCGGGAGGGCCGCACCTTCGTCGCGGGCGGCCCGAGCGCCGAGCAGATCACCGCCGTGACCGGGGCGCCCGCGCGCACCCCGATCCGGGTGTACGCCGGCCGCGAATCCGCCGACACGGTCGAGGGCATCGCGGACCGGGTCGTCGCCGAACTCGACCGCACGAACGCGTTCGACCGGCAGGTGCTGGCGGTGGTGACCACCACCGGCCGCGGCTGGGTCAACGCCAACGTCGCCGGGGCCTTCGAGTACGTCGCCGGCGGGGACTCGGCGATCGCCGCGATGCAGTACTCGTTCCTGCCCAGCGCGTTGTCGTTCGTCGCCGACCGGGAGACGCCCCGGTTGGCGGGGCGGGCGCTGTTCGAGGCGGTGTACGCGGCGTGGTCGGCGCGGCCCGAGCAGGATCGGCCGAAGCTGGTGGTGTTCGGGGAGAGCCTGGGCTCGTACGGCGGTCAGGCGGCGTTCGCGTCGGGGCCGGACCTCGTCGCGCGGACCGACGGGGCGCTGCTGGTGGGTACCCCGAACTTCGCGCAGCCGTGGGGGGAGATCACCGCGAACCGGGATCCGGGGTCGCTCGAGCGGCTGCCGGTGGTGGACGACGGCCGCCACATCCGGTTCGCGTCCCGCCCGGACGATGCGGACCTGCCCGGGCTGTGGGAGTTCCCGCGGATCGTGTTCTGGCAGCATGCGAGCGATCCGATCACCTGGTGGTCGAGCGAGCTGCTCCTGCGGGAACCGGACTGGTTGCGGGAGCCGCTCGGCCCGGACGTGGATCCGGGCATGCGGTGGCTGCCGTTCGTCACGTTCTGGCAGGTCACGCTCGACATGGTGTTCTCCGCCGAGGTCCCGGCCGGGTTCGGGCACGCCTACGGGCCCGAGGCCGCACAGTTGTGGGCGGACATCCTCACCCCCGTCGGCTGGGACGACGCGGCCACCCAACGGGTGCAGAACGCCCTGTCCGCCCAGCGCGGCGACGCGTGACGCCGCACCGTCGCCGTGGCACCGTCAGGTTCTCGGCCGGAACACCCGCCGGGGCGGGAACGCCTGCCGGGCGTGGGTCAGCAGGAACACGCTGATCACGACCACCCATGCCGGGAAGACGAGCGTGAGCCACAGCGCCTCGGTCACCGCGAACAGCAGGACCAGGGCGAGCAGGTACGTGGGTAGTACCAGCCATCGGGGCATGAGTCCGGTGCGCAGCCAAATGGTGGCCAGCGAGATCATGAAGACCGCGGCCATGCGGATCGAATAGACGTTGCTGATCTGCAGGATCAGCGCGTGCGCGAAGGCGGCGGATTCCTGGGCGGGCACCGCCTCGGCCTGGTCCGCCAGGAGCAGCCCGCCGGCGCTGGCCATCGTGACGAGGATCAGCGCCAGGAACAACAGGCCGCTGCCGACGAAGACGGTCGAGAAGAACTGGTCCTCGAGATCGCCCAGCCGGTGCCGGAGCGCACCGATGAACCACAGGAACGCGATGCAGGCGAACTGGGCCAGCATCAGCGCGACGGTGAGCCGTGAGCGGCCGGCGTCCAGCCACTCGGTGGTGCCGAAGGGATCGGCAGGGATCGCCTGACGGATCAGGACGATGCTCGTCGCGAACAGGACGGCGAACACGATCCCGACGACGGCGGCGGTGTGCGGTGTGGTCAGTCGGTGCAGTTGCGGTTCGCTGCGCTCCGCGGTCATGACCGGATTGTCCCCGACCAGCGGCGATGTCCGGGGGCGAACGACGGACCGCGGTTCGAATCGTGGTTCGTGAACCCCGGATCGCGTACTTACGCGTCGGTAAGTTAGGTGTTACAGTGCGTACCGCTTGTGTCGTCCGACACACAAATATCTACCTGTGAAGGGGACCATGGGGATGGGGACGGGGCGCACCAGACGGTGGATCGGCGCTGCGGCGGCGACGGCGGCACTGACAGGAGCGATGTTCGCCACGCCCGCGACGGCGAGCGCGGACGCGAATTTCTACGATCCTCCGCTCGACCTGGTCGGAGCCTCCGGCGACGTACTCCGAAGCGGGCCGTCCGACCTTGCCGTTCGCGTCCCGTCGCCGCAGGGCGTGTTCCCCGCGCAGGGCACCCGGCTGCTGTACCGCAGCCTCGACGCGAACGGCGAACCCAGCGCCGTCGGCGGCACCTACCTCGAGCCGTCGCTGCCCTGGAACGGGCCGGGTCCGCGACCGCTCGTCGCCATCGCGCCGGGCACCCAGGGCCAGGGCGACCAGTGTGCCCCGTCCAAGCAGCTGAACTCGCTCGTGGCCTACACCCCGCCGCTCGACCTGTTCACCGAGTACGAACTGCTCTCGATCAACACCATGCTGCTCCAGGGCATCGCCGTCGTCGTCACCGACTACGACGGGCTCGGCACACCGGGGCACCACACGTACGTCAACCGGCTCGCCGAGGCGCACGCGGTGCTGGATGCGGTCCGGGCGGCGCAGAGCCTGCCCGCCACGTCCCTCACCCCCGAAGGTCCCGTCGGCCTGTGGGGGTACTCCCAGGGCGGCGGCGCCGTGGCTGCGGCCGCAGAACTGCAGCCGGCCTACGCGCCCGAGCTGAACGTCGTGGGAGCCTATGCCGGCGCGCCGCCCGCGGACCTCGAGGCCACGCTCAGCGAGGTCGACGGAACGGCGCTCACCGGCGTGATCGGCTACACGATCAACGGCCTCGGCGAGGCCTACCCCGAGCTCCGGGATCTCATCGACGCCGAGATCAACGACCGTGGGCGCGAGATGCTGCATTCGGTGGCGAACCAGTGCGCGCCGGAGACGATCTTCCGTTACGGCTTCCAGCGCACGAGCGACTACACCCGCACGGGTGAGCCGCTGAGCGTGGTCGTCGATCGGTTGCCGGAGGCGAAGGAGGCCATCGCCGCGCAGCGGATCGGACGTCTGCAGCCGTCGGTGCCGGTACTCGTGCAGCACGGGACGATGGACGACATCGTGCCCTACGGTCAGGGTCACCAGCTCGCGGCGGACTGGTGCGCACTCGGCGCCACCGTCCAGTTCTCCCCGAACACCACCCCGCCCGTCCTGCCGGGCCTGGCCGTCAATCACGCGCTTCCCCTGGTCGCGGGGATGCCCGAGGCGGTCGCCTACCTGAACGACCGGTTCGCGGATCGGCCCGCCCCGTCCAACTGCGGCGCCTTCTGACCCACGACGGCGTCGGATCCGCGGACAGGGCGGTCAGCCGCGAGAGCGGATTGCTGTCGCGGCTGACCGCAGCCCGCGGTCGGCGACCCGTTCACACCACCGGATGGTCGGCGCCGAGGAATCTGCGGGCGAGGTTCTGCTCCACCGACGGCCCGGGCGACCATTCGGCGATCCACGGGCCCGTGCCCTCGCTGGGATCGATCACGCCGTTCTCCAGCCAGGTGTAGCGCCCGTCGAGGACGTCGGCCGTGAGCTGCCGGTCGGCATCGTCGGTGTGCGTCCACAACGCGGCGAACAGCGAGTCCACGCGGAGCTTCGCCTGGAGGCAGAAGACGTCGGCGAGCTCGTAGGCCGCCTCCGTCTCGGGGTGGCCGTCGGTGTGGTACATCTGCGCCCGCACGCAGCTCGCCGACATGGCGAACAGTTCCGCGCCGATATCGACGAGCCGTCCCAGGAAATTCTGCCGCCTCTCCAGACCGCCCTGCCACCGGGCCATGCCGTAGAACGTGGACCGGGCGAGCTTGCGCGAGCACCGCTCCACGTAGCGCAGATGGTGTGCCATGGGACCGAATTCGCCGTACGAGGTGGGTAGCTGGCCCCTGCCCGCCACCAACTGGGGCAACCACTTGGCGTAGAAGCCGCTCGCCTTGGCGGCGGCCCGGGCCTTCGTGTCCAGAGTTGCTTTCGGATCGGCCAGTTCACCAGCCACCCGCAGGTGGGCATCCACCGCTTCGCGGGCGACGAAGAGCCGCATGATCTCGCTCGAGCCCTCGAAGATACGGTTGATCCGCAGGTCCCGCAGGAGCTGCTCGGCGGGAACCATCCGCTCACCCCGGGCCGCGAGCGACGCGGCCGTCTCGTAGCCGCGTCCCCCTCGGATCTGCATCAACTCGTCGGCGATCTCGCAGGCCACCTCGCTGGACCACAGCTTGGCCAGTGCCGCCTCGATGCGGATGTCGTTGCGGTCCTCGTCGCACATCTGGCCGGTCAGCTCCACCACGGCTTCGAGGGCGAACGTGGTGGCCGCGATGTATCCGATCTTGCCGGCGATCGCATCGTGCCGGCCCACCGGCCGACCCCACTGGACGCGGGTGCCGGACCATTCCCGGGCGATCTTGAGCGCCCACTTGCCGGCGCCGGCGCACATCGACGGGATCGCGAGCCGACCGGCGTTGAGGGTGGTCAGGGCGATCTTCAGGCCGTCGCCCTCGCGGCCGATGAGGTTCTCCTTCGGCACCCGTACCTTGTACAGCCGCGTGAGCCCGTTCTCGATCCCCTTCAGGCCCAGGAACGAGTTGCGGCGTTCGACGGTGATGCCCGGGGTGTTCGCCTCGACGACGAACGCCGAGATGCCACCGCGGTGGCCCTCGCTGCGCGGCACCCGCGCCATCACCACCAGCAGTTCGGCGACCACTCCGTTGGTGGTCCACAGCTTCAAGCCGTCGAGTTCGTACGCGTCGCCGTTCTCCACCGGCACCGCCGTCGAGGCGAGACGGGCGGGATCGGAACCCACGTCGGGCTCGGTCAGCAGGAAGGCCGAGATCGCCCCCCGCGCACACCGCGGGAGGAAGGCGCGCTTCTGCTCGGGTGTCCCGGCCAGCTTCAAGGGTTCGGGCACTCCGATGGACTGATGCGCCGACAACAGGACGCCCAGGCTCGGGTGGGCGCTGGCCACGAGCATCAGCGCGCGGTTGTAGGCCACCTGCGACAGTCCCAGGCCGCCGTACTCCTGGGAGATCTTCATGCCGAAGCAGCCGAGCTCGGCCAATCCGGCGACGTACTCGTCGGGGATTCGGGCCTCGCGCTCGATGCGGCTGCCGTCCACGCCCTCGCAGAATCGGCGGAGCTCTGCCAGGAACCGTTCGGTACGGGCCTCCTCGTCGGGGGTGGGCCGCGGGAACGGATGGATGAGGTCGAGGGTCAGACGTCCGAGAAACAACTCCTTTGCGAACGACGGCTTGTGCCAGCTGGTCTCGCGGGACTCCTCTGCGAGAGCGCGCGACTGTTCCTCGCTGGCGTGAATCTGTTGTGCCATGTCATGCCTCCCCGATAGGACTGCTACCGGCGAGTATCCACCCCTTCTGTGACGCACATCACGCGATTCGGCGGATCGGTACCCATGAGTAACCGATCGCACGGGTGTGGGGCGGATCACGGTCCGGCGGGGCTGTCGTCGGGACAGAGCCCCCGCTGGTGTCCGTACGCTGGACATGTCATCGACGACGTACCCGAGCACCTCCACCTTCCCGCCCGCGCGGACCGCCGCTGGAGGCCGACATGGAATTCCTCGCGTCCGTACCCGTAGTGCTGCTGCTGACCGTCCTGATCTACCTCGTGGCCGGCCGGATCGTCGACCTGGAAGTGCGCGTCACCGAACGACAACTGCAGAAGGAAGGGCAGGCCGCGATCGACGCGACCTGCCCCGGATCCGATTCCGTCCCGTGACGCCGGGCGGAACTCAGCCCTGCTTCTTCGGGTCCCCCGCGGGACCGGCCGACGGCTTCGGCTTCGCGGCAGTCCCCTTGTCGCCCGCGGCCTCCCCCTTCGGCTCGGCGGCCGGCTTCGGAGCCGTTTCGTCCTTGGCCGCGTGCTTTCCGGTCGGGGTCGTATCGGCCGTCCCCTTCGGGACGGCTGTCGCATCGGCCGTCCCCTTCGGGACGGCGGTCGGCTCGCCCTTCGGCGTCGCGGCTGCCGTCGGGGTCGCCTTCGGCGTCGGCGCGGGCACCGCGTGGGCAGCCGTCCCGCCCTCGGCCCGAGGTGCAGCCTTCCCCGGCGCGGCCGATGCGGGCTTCGGGGCCACGGCCTCGGGCGTCGCGGCCGGCCCGGGCTTCGGCGCGGGTGGCGCAGCTGCCGGCTTCGGTGCGGCAGCTTCCGGTTTTGGTGCGGTGGGCTCCGGCTTCGGCGCGGCAGCCTCCGGTGTCGCGACCGGCCCGGGCTCGGGGGTGACCGGCTCGATCCGTGGCGGCTCCGGCGCGACAGGCGGATGATCCCCGAGACGGGTGCGGTAGAACACCACTCCGCCGGCGGCGACGACGCCGAGCGCGCCGACCGTCACCAGGATCCTGCGGCCCCGTCCGCGGGGTGCTGCCTCGATCGTTGCCGCGGCTCGCCGGCTTCCGGCCATGTTCCGGGCGAGGTCGAGACCCTTGCGGGCGACGAACAGGCCGGTGAAGAGCGGCCCCCGCGCGAGGGCCGTAGCGCCCTGCCCTGCGAGCTTCAGGTAGCCACCGGCGCCCTCGGATTTCTTCGGGGGGCACACGAGTTCGCTGCCGGCGCCGGACCCGATCTTGGTTCTGGACTCGCTCACACTCGTCATGTACCCACTTTTGCACAGCGAACCCCCGCGGCCGGGGTTCGAGAGACGGACCGCCCCGGTGTCGCGGACCCGGATGGCACGATGGAGGGGTGACTTCACCTCAAAAGACCGCAACCGCGACTCTGCACACCAACCGCGGCGACATCGTGATCTCGCTCTTCGGCAACCACGCTCCGAAGACTGTCGAGAACTTCGTCGGCCTCGCGAACGGCACCAAGGAATACAAGACCCAGAACGCCAAGGGCGAGACCAGTGGCCCGTTCTACGACGGTGCGGTTTTCCACCGCGTCATCGACGGCTTCATGATCCAGGGCGGCGACCCGACCGGCACCGGTCGCGGCGGCCCGGGCTACCAGTTCGCCGACGAGTTCCACCCGGAGCTGCAGTTCGACCGCAGCTACCTGCTGGCCATGGCCAATGCCGGCCCGGGCACCAACGGTTCGCAGTTCTTCGTCACCGTCGGGCCGACCCCGCACCTGAACCGACGCCACACCATCTTCGGTGAGGTCGCCGACGAGGCGTCGAAGAAGGTCGTCGACGCGATCGCCACGACGGCGACGGACCGCGCGGACCGCCCGGTCGAGCCCGTCGTCATCGAGAGCATCACCATCTCCTGAATCTCCGGAAGAGACCGATATGACGAACCCCGGCTGGGGCCACGCGGCCGGCGGGGGCGGCCAGCCGCCCCAGCCGCGGTGCGTCCGGCATCCCGATCGCGCGACCCTGCTCTCGTGCAGCCGGTGCGGGCGACCGGCCTGCCCCGACTGCCTGCGGCCCGCGGCGGTGGGTCAGCAGTGCGTCGACTGCGTCGCGGCCGCCCAGCGCGAGGTCCCGCAGGCCCGCACCGTCGCGGGGGCGCCCATGCGGGCGCAGGCGAACACCCCCCTCGTGACGTACATCCTGATCGCGCTGAACACCGCGATCTTCGCGATCACCGCCGTCCAGTCCGGCAGCGTGATGAACAACGAGCGCTCGTCGAATCTGTTCTTCGAGTGGGCACTGTGGCCGCCGATGATCGCGGTGCGTGACGAGTACATCCGCGTGCTCGGCAGCGGATTCCTGCACTTCGGCGTGCTGCATCTCGCGGTCAACATGTTCGCGCTGTACGTGATCGGGCGTGACACCGAACTCGTCCTCGGGCGGCTTCGATATTTGGCCGTATACCTGGTGTCCATCCTCGGCGGTTCCGCCGCGGTGATGCTGCTCGAGACCGACGCCGTGACCGCCGGCGCGTCCGGCGCCGTGTTCGGCCTGCTGGGCGCGCAGGCGGTGATCCTGATGCGGCTGCGGCGCAGCCCCGCTCCGGTGCTGATGATCGTCGTCCTCAATGTCGTCATCAGCATCACCATCCCGGGCATCTCCCTGTGGGGACACCTCGGCGGCCTGGCCGCGGGTGCGGCGGCGACGGCGGCGCTGCTGTTCGCGCCGCGGGCGCTGGGCGCGGGCGACGACCGTGCCCGCTTCGTCCGGACGGGCTGGCTCGCGCTGGCAGCCGTCACGGTGGTCACCGTGCTGCTCCTCGTGCTGGCCGTCCTGCGCCTGCGGGCTCAGCTCGGCGTCTGATCCGGCGCCAGCCCCCGCACCGCGAGCGTGTCGTACACCGTGCGGGGGTCGGTGCCCAGGTCCCAGCGCCCGAAGATCAGCAGTTGCTCGTCGCCGCGGGGATCGCGCACGTCGATCTCCAGCATCGGCACGCGCCGGCCGAGCCGCGGATACGCGACGATCCGCACCCGCACCAGGGACGCGCGAGGAAGCTCGCGTCGTCCCCCCAGCCGGGTGACGGCCAGCCCTGCGCCGTCCGGTAGTACCTCGAGTCGCGGACGCTGACGGGCCGCGAGGGCCGCGACCACGAACGCCACCACGGCCGCGAGCCCGACGAGCGTGCGACCGGCGGGATCGGGCGTCGTCGCCGCAGCGACGGCGAGCACGATGCCGCCCGCCGTGAGCGCGGCGATCGCGAGCAGGGGTGTGGACCAGCGGAGCGGTTCATTCGCCACGGGGAGCTTTCCCCAGTTCATCCCCAGGTTTGTCCACAGGTGGGGATGAACTACACCCCTGTAACCTCACCGCCATCTCATGGTCATGATCAGGCCGACGATCATGAACCCGAAGCCGATGAGGAAGTTGTACGCACCGAGGTCGTTCATCCACGAGATCTGCTCGGCCGCGAGGTAGTACACCACCAGCCAGGCCAGACCGATGAGCATGAA
Source organism: Rhodococcus sp. 14C212 (assembly GCF_011058195.1). Classification (NCBI taxonomy): domain Bacteria; kingdom Bacillati; phylum Actinomycetota; class Actinomycetes; order Mycobacteriales; family Nocardiaceae; genus Rhodococcus; species Rhodococcus sp. 14C212. The sequence goes on from NZ_JAALEH010000013.1 coordinate 94,306, forward strand.
GCCCAGCATCAGCGCGACGTACCAGGTGCTCGACGGGCCCGCCTTCACCTTCACGGGGGTTCGGCTCACCGGGTTGATCGTGTAGTCGGTCTTCTTCCGGACCTTCGACTTGGGCATGACGTCCTCGTTCGTGCGGTACCGCGCGGGGCGGAGAGGTAGGTTGGGCAGCTACCTGATGTGTACTGCCGGTGTGAGTACACGCTAACGCAGAATCCGGAACGGAGGGTCCACGTGTCGGACGGCCGGGCCCGTGCGCTCGGGTGGACTGCCGCCGCGCTGGCCGTGTGCCTGCTCGCCGGGTTGCTGCTCGGCACCACACGCGGGGTCTCCGACGGGGAGGAACTGCGCGTGAGCGACTCCGCGCGGTTGTCCGATCTCGTGCGGGCGGCGCAGGACAAGGCGGACGAGCTCGCCGCCACCCGCGACGACCTCGCGGGACGCGTCGCCGAGCTGCAGGCGCAGGCCGCGGCCACCGACGACGACGTCGCCGCGGTGCTCGCCGACACCGCCGCCCTCGAGGATCCGGCCGGCCTGACCGCACGCCGTGGCCCCGGGGTCACCGTGAGCCTCACCGATGCCCCGCGCGGCGCCGACGGCCGGTATCCGGCGGACGCGTCACCCGACGACCTCGTGGTGCACCAGCAGGACGTGCAGAGCGTGCTCAACGCGATGTGGGCCGGCGGGGCGGAGGCGATCGCCATGCAGGATCAACGGATCGTCGCGACGTCGGCCCCGCGCTGCATCGGCAACACACTGCTGCTGCACGGCCGCACGTACTCCCCGCCGTACGTGGTCACCGCGCTGGGCGACCCCGCACGGCTCGAGGCGGCGCTGGCCGCCGAGCCGGGCATCCGCGTGTACAAGCAGTACGCGGCCCGCTACGGGCTGGGGTACACGCAGCAGGCGTCGGATTCGCTGTCGGTACCCGCCTACACGGGCGGAACGACGCTGCGCTGACGGGTCGGTACCCTTTCCGCATGCGCATCCTCGTCGTCGACAACTACGACAGCTTCGTCTTCAATCTCGTGCAGTACCTGGGGCAGCTCGGTACCCGGGCCGAGGTGTGGCGCAACGACGACGAGCGGCTCACCGGCCCCGGCGCCGCGGACCGGATCGCGGCCGAGTTCGACGGGATCCTCCTCAGCCCCGGTCCGGGCACCCCGCAGCGGGCCGGCGCCAGCATGGACCTCGTGCGTGCCTGCGCCGACGCGAGCACACCGCTGCTCGGCGTCTGCCTGGGCCATCAGGCGATCGGTGCCGCCTTCGGGGCGACCGTCGACCGTGCCCCGGAGCTGCTGCACGGCAAGACCAGCTCGGTGTGGCACGACGGCACCGGTGTGCTGGCCGGCCTGCCGGATCCGTTCACCGCGACGCGCTACCACTCGCTCACGGTGCTGCCGAAGACGATGCCCGACGAGCTCGTGCCGACCGGATACACCGAGAGCGGCATCGTCATGGCCCTGCGGCATCGCGAGCTGCCGATCCACGGCGTCCAGTTCCACCCCGAGTCGGTGCTCACCCAGGGTGGTCACCGGATGCTGGCGAACTGGCTGGCCGTGTGCGGTGAGGCACCGGACGAGCAGCTGGTGGCCCGGCTGGAGGCGGAGATGGAGAAGGCGCTCACGGGCGGCGCCGCCTGAGCCGTCCGGCTTCGGGGACCGGGATCCGAGCGCAGCTCAGCGGATACCCAGCACGCCCACGCCCACGGTGATGGTTTCCGAGTTGGAGATCTCCGACCCCGGGGGCTGCTGCTGGGCGATGACCTTGCCCACGAGCTCCGGGTCGAGAGTGGCCTCACGGTTCTGCACGAGCTGCGCCGGCGAACCCGTCCAGCCGGCCGCCCGCAACGCCGCCAGCGCCTCGGACACCGTCCTGTTCGTCAACGCCGGCATCTCGATGCGATCCCCGTTGGACACCTGGATGGTGACCGTGTCGCCCTTCGTCGCGCTGGTCCCGCCCGCCGGGCTGCTGGACACGACCGTCCCGGCCGGCTGGCTGGAGTCGATCTCGTCGACCACGACGGTGAAGCCCGCGGCCTCGATGTTGTCGCGAGCCACCTCGGTGGCCTGACCCACGACGTTGGGCACGCGGATCTGTTCGGGGCCGCTGCCGAGCGTCACGCTCACCGCGCTGTCGCGGTCGGCGTCCGCTCCCGCGGCGGGACTCTGGTCGACGACCGTGTCGCGTTCGGCCGCCGACGACGGTGCCCGGGCCACATTCGGATCGAGCCGCAGCCCGACTTCGGCCAGTGTCTGCAGCGCTTCCTGCTGGTTCATGCCCGCGAGCTGCGGGATCTGCACCTGTTCGGGCCCGCTCGAGACCTCGAGGGTGACGGTGCTGCCCTCCTCGGCCTGGACCCCGGCGACCGGCCGGGTGTTGACGACGTTGCCGCTGGCGACCACCGCGTCGGGCTTCATCTGCACCGACACCTCGAAACCGGCATCCTGCAGCCTGCTCTCCGCGATCTCCGCGGCGAGGTTGCGCACGTCGGGGACGGGGATCTGCGCGGCGTTCGAGCCGGGGCCCGAGGTCCACAGGAACACGCCGACGATGCCGACGATCACGACCGCGGCCAGGCCCAGCAGGGTGTTGCGCAGTGCCCGGGAACGCTGTGGCGCGGCCGCGGTCCCACCCGCCACGACTCCGGCGGCCCCGCGGTCCGCGCCGTTGCGCGGTGCCCCGGCGCCGTCGACGGCTCCGAGGATGGTGGTGCGGTCCTCGTCGGTCATCACCATCGGTGCGCTGGGCTTCTGGCCGCTGAGCACGCGGATCAGGTCGCTGCGCATCTCGGCGGCACTCTGGTAGCGGTTGGCGGGGTTCTTCGCCATCGCCTTGAGGATCACCGAGTTCAGTTCCGGCGGGACGGCGGAGTTCACCGACGACGGCAGCGGCGGATCCTCACGGACATGCTGGTACGCGACGGCCACCGGGGAGTCGCCCTGGAACGGCGGCTTGCCGGTGAGGATCTCGAACAGCACACAGCCCACCGAGTACACGTCGGAGCGGGCGTCGACCTGCTCGCCGCGGGCCTGCTCCGGCGACAGGTACTGGGCGGTGCCGATCACCGCGGCCGTCTGCGTCATCGGGCTCGCGGCGTCGGAGATGGCCCGGGCGATACCGAAGTCCATCACCTTGACCGCGCCGGAACGGGTGATCATGACGTTCGCGGGCTTGACGTCGCGGTGGACGATCATGTTGCGGTGGCTGAAGTCCAGGGCGGCGCACACGTCGGCCACGACCTCCATGGCCCGCTTCGGGATCATCGGGCCCTGGGAGCGCACGATGTCGCGCAGCGTATCGCCCTCGACGTACTCCATGACGATGTACGGCAGCGGCCCGGCCTCGGTCTCCGCCTCACCCGTGTCGTACACGGCGACGATCGCCGGGTGGTTCAGCGCGGCCGCGTTCTGGGCTTCGCGGCGGAACCGGAGATAGAACGTGGGGTCGCGGGCGAGGTCGGCGCGCAGCACCTTGATCGCCACGTCGCGATCGAGCCGCAGATCCCGGGCCAGGTGCACCTCCGACATGCCACCGAAGCCGAGGATCTCACCCAACTCGTAGCGGGAGGAGAGCTTGCGGGGTGTGGTCATGACTGTCCTCGGGTGACTGGCTCGATCGGGGTGAACGGGTTGTCTATGGCTCCGGGTTCGAGACCGCCGTCGCCGTCCTCCGGCAACGAGACCGTGGTGGTGGTCGTCTCGGCCGTCGTCGTGGTGGCGGCAGTGGTCGTCGTGGCCGTCGTCGTGGTCGGCGCCGGGGTGGTCGTCGGCGCTTCCGTCGTCGTCGGCGGCGGGGTGGTCGTCGTCGGCTCGGGAGTCGTCGTGGGTACCTGCGTCGTGGTGGGAGGAACCGTGGTGGTCGGTTCCTCCGTCGTGGTGGTGGTCCGCGGCGGTCGCGTGGTCGTCGTGGCGCGGGTGGTGGTCGTCGGGGCCTGCGTGGTCGTCGTGGACCGCGCGGGGCCCGCGTCACCCGAATTGTCGCCGCCGAGCAGCACCAGTGCCAACGCGACGAGCGCCAGGGCCACCGCCGCCCCGGCCGCCCAGGCGAGGGCCTTCGGGCTGGGGGAGCGCTTGTCGCCGGACGGAGTGGGTCCGGTGGGCGGCCGATCGCCGCCGTTCGCGTACGTCGGGGCGTAGTACGGCCGCGACGGCGGAGGCGGGGTCGGACCGAACGCGCGGGTCGCGGCCGTGGGCGCGGTGGTGCCCGCCACCCCCGGCGGCAGGATGCGCGTCGCACCGGTGACCGGCGGCACGTTGCCCGGCGGCGGCACCGGCCGCCCGGCGCGCACCGCGGAGACGGCGTCGGCGAACTCGCCGCCGCTGGTGTACCGGTACGCCGGGTCCTTCGCCATCGCGACCTCGACGAGCTCACGCACCTCCGCCGGCAGGTCGGTGGGCAGCGGCGCGGGCGTCTCCTGCACGTGTTTCATCGCGACGGTGACGACGCTGTCGCCGAGGAACGGTCGCCGGCCGGCGAGGGCCTCGTACCCGACGACGCCGAGCGAATACACGTCGCTCGCCGACGTCGCCTCCTGGCCGAGAGCCTGCTCGGGCGCGATGTACTGAGCGGTGCCCATGACCATGCCGGTGCGCGTCACCGGCGACGCATCGACGGCCTTGGCGATGCCGAAGTCGGTGATCTTCACCTGGCCGGTGGGGGTGATGAGGATGTTCCCGGGCTTGACGTCGCGGTGCACGACTCCGGCGTCGTGGGCAGCCTGCAGCGCCCGCCCGGTCTGCTCGAGCATGTCCAGGGTGTGCGGCAGCGACAGGCGGCCGACCCGGGCGAGGACGGCGTTGAGGGGCTCGCCGTGCACGAGTTCCATCACCAGGTATGCGATGGACTGGCCTTCGGCGTCGGTGGTCTCGCCGTAGTCGAACACCCCGGCGATGCCGGAGTGATTGAGCTGCGCGGTGGTGCGCGCCTCGAACCGGAAGCGGGTCAGGAAGTCCGCGTCGCCGGAGAGCTCGGCCTTGAGGACCTTCACCGCCACCCGGCGGTCGAGACGGGTGTCGAGCCCGTCCCACACCTGTCCCATGCCGCCGGTCGCGATGAGCCGTTGCAGCCGGTAACGGTCGGCGATCATGGCGCCGCTGTGCAAAGCCATAATCAGCCTCTCTGCATTCCCGCCGCGATCACGGCACGTCCGATCGGCGCGGCAACCGAGCCTCCCGTGGCGGCGAGTGCGCGGTCGCCGCCGTCCTCCACGATGACCGCCACGGCAACAGTCGGCTGCTGGGCGGGCGCAAAGGCGATATACCACGTGTGCGGGGGAGTGTTACGGGGGTCGTCGCCGTGCTCGGCGGTACCGGTCTTCGACGCGATCTGGACCCCCGGGATCTTCCCCTCGCCGCCGGAGAAGTTCTCGGATCCGATCATCAGGTCGGTCAGGGTGGCCGCGACCTGCGGCGACATCGCCTGCCCCGCCGAGACCGGGTTGGTCTCCGCCAGCACCGACAGGTCCGGCGACTGCAACTGCGACACCAGGTGCGGCTGCATCCGGACGCCGCCGTTGGCGATTGTGGCGGCGATCACGGCGTTCTGCAGCGGGGTGAGCGCGACGTCACGCTGACCGATGCTGGACTGGCCGAGCGCGGCACCGTCGGGGATCGGCCCGATCGTGCTCGCCGCGACGGGGACGGGGATGTCCACGGACTCGCCGACGCCCAGCGCCTCGGCCTGCTCGGCGAGGGCGTCCTTGCCGGTCTTCAGGCCCATCTCGACGAAGGCGGTGTTGCAGGAGCGGGCGAAGGCTTCGCGCAGGGAAGCGGTGGGGCCGCCGCCGCACGTCGCGCCCCCGTAGTTCTCCAGCGTGGTCGCGGTGTCGGGGAGGGTGATGTTCGGCGCGGCGGTGAACTGGTCGTCGGGGGTGGTGCCCGCGGCGAGGGCCGCGGCGGTCACCACGACCTTGAACGTCGAGCCGGGCGGGTAGGTCTGCGAGATGGCGCGGTTGAGCATGGGCTTGTCGGGGTCGGCGTTGAGTTCTTCCCACGCCTGCGAGGTGGCGGCGCCGTCGTGACCCGAGAGGCGGTTGGGGTCGTAACTCGGGGTGCTCACCATCGCCAGGATGCGGCCGGTGCTCGGCTCGATGGCCACGACCGAGCCGGTGTAGCCCTTGGCGGTGAGCTCGTCGTAGGCCACCTGCTGCATGACCGGGTCGATGGTGGTGACCACGTTCCCGCCGCGCGGATCCCGCCCGGAGACCAGATCGAAGAAGCGCCGGCCGAACAGCCGGTTGTCGGAGCCGTTGAGGACCTCGTCCTCGGTGCGCTCGAGCCCGGTGCTGCCGTACTGCATCGAGTAGAACCCGGTCACGGGTGCGTAGGCGAGCGGGCTCATCGGCTGCTCGGGCGCCGCCGGGTATGTGCGCAGGTACTTGTAGCGGCTGTCGGTGGGGACCGACACCGCCAGCACCTGTCCGCTGGCGGAGATCTGGCCGCGCTGGCGTGAGTACTCGTCGATGAGCACCCGGGAGTTGCGCGGGTCGGTACGCAGGTCGTCGGCCTTGATGACCTGCACGTAGGTGGCGTTTGCGAGCAGCGCGACGACCATGAACATCACCGCCATCGCGACCTTGCGGAGCGGTGCGTTCATCCGCGCCCCAGCATTTCCGTCGGCGCGTCCGCGATCGGTGGCGGTGCCTTCTTGCGTGGCGCGGCGGGTTCGCGGGCCGCGTTGGAGATCTTCACCAGCAGTGCCAGCAGGAGGTAGTTCGCCAGCAGCGACGAGCCGCCGTAGGACATGAACGGCGTGGTGAGCCCGGTGAGGGGGATCAGCTTGGTGACGCCGCCGACGACGACGAACAGCTGGATCGCGATGGTGAACGACAGTCCCGCGGCCAGCAGCTTGCCGAAGCTGTCGCGGACGGCGATCGCGGTGCGCAATCCCCGCATGATCAGAATCAGGAACAGGACGAGGATGGCGCTGAGGCCGATGAGCCCGAGTTCCTCACCGATCGTGGCGACGATGAAGTCGGTCTTGGCGAACGGCACCTGCGCGGGCCGTCCGCTGCCGAGCCCGGTGCCGGCGACGCCGCCGGTGGCGAGACCGAACAACGACTGCGAGATCTGATAGCCGGTGTTGTTGTAGTCGGCCAGCGGGTCGAGCCAGGTCTCCACCCGCACCCGCACGTGCCCGAACATCTGGTACGCGAAGTAGAAGCCGACGACGAGCAGGACCCCGCCGATGAGCAGCCAGCCCACCCGCTCGGTCGCGATGTACAGCATCACGAGCACCGTGCCGAACAGCAGCAGCGACGTGCCGAGGTCCTTCTCGAACACCATGACGCCGATCGAGAGGATCCACGCGGCCAGGATCGGGCCCAGGTCGCGGGCGCGGGGAAAGTCCATGCCGAGCACGTGTTTGCCGGCGGTGGTGAACAGGTCGCGCTTGGCCACCAGCACGGAGGCGAAGAAGATGATGAGCAGGATCTTGGCGAACTCGCCGGGCTGGATGCTGAATCCGGGTAGCCGGATCCAGATCTTGGCGCCGTTGACCTCGGAGAAGCGGGACGGCAGCAGGGCCGGGACGGCGAGGGCGACGAGACCGATCAGGCCCAGCGTGTAGCTGAACCGGGCGAGGAGCCGGTAGTCGTGCAGCAGCGCGAGCACCGCGACGAAGCCGGCGATGGCGAGCGCCGTCCACAGCACCTGCTGGTTGGCGTCGGGCGAGGGGATCGGCTGACCGAGGTAGAGCGCGTTCTCCTCGTCGGCGAGGTCGAGCCGGTGGATCAGGACCAGGCCGAGGCCGTTGAGCAGCGCGACGATCGGCAGCAGCAGCGGGTCGGCGTACGGCGCGAACCGGCGCACCGCGAGGTGTGCGGCGAGGAACAGCACCGCGTACGTCAGCCCGTACTTGGCCAGATCCAGGGTTACGGTCTGCTCCTGGCTCGCCTCGACCAGCATCAGCGACACCGTGGTGATCACGATGGCGGCGACGATGAGCAGCAGCTCCGTACCCCGCCGCGTGGACACGGCGGGAGCCGGGGCGAAACCTCCGGGAGGACTGGGGAAGGACGCTCCGGGTGCGTGGGACACCGACATCAGGCGCCCACCCGGCAATTCTGGCCCGGCACCTGCGGAACCGCCGGCGTCGGCTCGGGCGTGGGGGTCGGTGCGGGGG
>NZ_JAALEH010000130.1:0-11576 GCF_011058195.1 Rhodococcus sp. 14C212
ACCCCGATGGCCGCCTTCCAGACCCTGCTCGGCCTGCAGTCCCGGCAGCAGCCCACGACCTACCGGCAGATCGTCGCGACCGGACCGGGCGCAGCCAAACTCACCTGATCTAACCGGATAAGCATGACACGCCCTATCCCGTTGACCAGCAGATCCTGTCGGAGATCACGGCTGATCTGAGAGCAACAGCTTGGACTCGAGGCTAGGCCGTGTTTCAAAATGTCCGCTATTCATAGCCACTGGTTGATGGCGGCGACGTGGACGGTGGCAGATACCGCACGGCAAGCTTGTCGTAGGGGGTGGCCACCGCCCGGTGCTGCTCGAGTTAGTTGATGCCGCACTTGACCGCGTGCCGCTGCCGATACACCTGACGGTCGAACGCCGGGAGACGTCCGCCACCGGAGCCTCGTCTGCGGCGGTGCGTGAGTTGATCGGACGGGATCACGATCGTCGCTCTGATGCCACGTCGACGCAGGTAGGCACGGTTGGCGCGGGAACTGTAGGCCTTGGCCGCCAGCACCCGCACCGGCCGGGGTACGCACCCGGCCGCATCCGAGCCGCGGCACCGAAAATCCGCAAGAGCACCGCGGTGAACTGCAGACTGTCACCGGGCTGGTCGGGGGCGAGCAGCACAGCGGCTGCCGGTGCTGCTCACAGCCCAGATGCAGCTTCGTGCTCCACCCACAGCGCGAGCGCCCCAGGGCGTGATCGTTGGGTTCGGTCTCGACGCCGCCGGGCGGTTCGAGCTGCAGGGATCCGCGGCCACCGGCGGCGTGCTGATGGGCGCGCACGATCGTCGAGTCGACACTGACGTCCCACACGATCCGCCCGGAGGCGTCGGCCAACGCCTGCAGCGCGGTCAGATGGATCCCAACCCTTCGGATGATTGCAGAGAGTAAACTGTCAGTCAATACCGACTCCGCAATCAACCTTGGAGCGCTAATGTCGAACGGATTTGCGGGTGAGGAATTCGCGCAACCTCAGGCACTGGTTCTAGGCCGGAAGGTCCTGCGTCCACGTCAGCAGGTCGAGGACGCACTGCGCAAGGCCGTTCTCGACGGCCAGCTCCGCACCGGGGACCGACTGCCCTCCGAAACGGAGCTGGCCCGCCAGTTCAGCGTCAGCCGACCCACCATCCGCGAAGCGCTCTCCGCCCTGGAATCCCAGGGTCTGATCCGCAAGGTCCCCGGCGCCGGCGGCGGCAGTTTCGTCCAAGCCGTCGACCACACCGCCCTCGGTGAGCTCGTGCAGGAATCGATGCACAACCTGCTGCGCCTGGGCGGCGTCGACATCGACGAGATCGCCATGGTCCGCCAGTACCTCGAGGTCCCCTCGGCGAAACTCGCCGCCCAGAACCGCACCGAGCAGGACCTCGAGGACCTGCACGTCCTCCTCACCGAGCAGAAGAACCGCACCGTCGACGACCCGATGATCGCCGAACTCGACGCCCAGTTCCACATCACCATCGCCCGCATGTCCGGCAACCGCATCCTGGCCTCGCTCGTCTACGCCCTGCACCGCGAATCCGAACCCGTCGGCTACCTCGACCTGTCCCCCGACCTCGGCCGCGACACCTTCGCCCAGCACCAACGCATCGTCAAGGCCATCGCCGACCAGGACCCCGACGCCGCCGAACACGCCATCACCGAACACCTGGCCTACCTCCGCGCCCACATCCGCAACACCTCGGCACGTTCCTGAGCGAATTCGTCCGAGTAATTGAGTCGATGGTGTGCACAGTCGCACGGTGCGCGACGCGTGCATGCACTTGCCTCCTGCCGATAACGCGGCCCTTATGTCAGGTAGCGGGTTGGCGGTCTTATTCGACGGGTCCGGGTGTCGGTCCTCACGGACAGGCGCCCCGCCACAAATCGTGTGTCGGCCATGTCTCGGCCTTCAATCGACGTCTCGGACCGTCGCTTGCACAGTCGCAAGGAGTTCCTCGACTTCCCCTGCCAGTTGAGGTAAGGATGCACGGTGACGACGTGCGACAGCGAAGATATCCAGCCGCCATACATGAAGGGCTTCGTGATCATCCTTCCCGATGGCGTCTCGATTCCCGACCAAACAACGTAGGCAGTCGAGACCGACGAGCTTGAGCCGCTCTTGAACGGCGTTAATTGGCGTCCGACATCAACCGTCAAAGCGCCGATACCCTCTGACGGAATTGGCAGAAACCTGGTTTCGCTACGCTTTTGGCAAGTAGATGACGAATCGGCGGGCCCGTTCGCGACCGACGTTAGGCATCTCTTGAAGGCCTTCAACCGTGTTCATCCTCAACCAGGCGCGGACACGGCTTCGCTGGCCTCCCTCGATGACGAAGTCGTGGATCTGCCTCGCTATAGGACGATCGTCGAAGCCGTCACCTTCGTCGCTTGCGCGGACGATTTGATCGCGACAGAGATGAAGCCTGACCCCCTCACACGATGCCTCGATGCTCTGTTCGAATTTCATCGCGCGTATCGCATCGCTTCAAACACACCAACCGATGAGTTGACTTACGCACAGCTCTTCCCGCTCGTCCTGACGTTCAGGCGTGCTCTGTCAGATGATGTAGTGACGCCTGACGGAACCATCCACCTATCGGACAATCTCAAGTTTGGGCCGCTGGCGGAGCACCTTGGGAGCGTAGACCTCGCCCTCGTAGCTGAGGGAGTTGCTCGCCTCCGCTTTGGTGATCCAGTGCTGAATTTCGTGGAACGGAAGATCGATGCTCAATACGAACTATCGGTAAAGGGAAAGCACGCAAACGCGGTGATCCAACTCGCGATCGCATGCGAAGTCGTTCTGGATGGACTGCTCGGCTTGGCACTCTGGGAAGAAGGTGTCAGCGACACGGACGCCGCAGCGGTCTTCTCCTCCGACATCACGCCACGATTGAAGTCCGAGTGCGGATCGCGGTTCGGCGGGAACTGGTCACTCGATACCGGAATCCTCTCGAGCTGGTTCGAGGACGTTGCAGGCATGCGGAACCGCATCGTGCATGCTGGTTACCAGCCTACAGCCGCGGAAGCCAAGCGCGCAGATGCCGTTGTAGTCACCCTGGCCGAGAGGATCAGCGACCGCCTATGCGACAAGTTCAGGCGATACCCCAGGACTGCATGGCTCTTCTTGGGCCAAGCGGGTTTCGAGCGTCGGAGCAGGTATTCGAACCGCGTCAAGACGTGGATTGATGGCCAACCAGCGAACGCTGTCCTGGACTGGCTGCGCGACTATTCGAAATGGCGAGACTCGGTGGACGCTCAAGTCCAGCGACGACGTCGATCGTCGCCGTAACGCCGTGGGTGCCCCACCCGATTATGGAGCGGCGCACGGGACTGCCTAGCCTGTGCTGATGCGAATCGACCACCGGTGGCTGTCCGACATCGAGATCGAGCGCTCTAAGGAGATGACGCGGCAGGCCAAGGACCGGCCGCGTCGGCACCACCACGTACCGCAGATGTATCTGCGGCGCTGGGCCGCCGTAGACGGATCATCACGCCTGGTGCGAATGACCGACCTGGCCACCAGGGAGTCGGACGCGCGGAACCCGGACTCTCTCGCGAACGAACCCTGGTTCTACCGAATCACCGCCGACGACGTCGACCCGGTGGAGGTGCCGGATCTGTGGTTTGAGATTCACATGTCGCGCGTGGAGAACGATGCCAAGCACGTGCTCGACTCACTTGACCGGCTGCCGGATGGGCAGATTCGAGACCGAAATCTCATGACCGACCTGGCGGTCTTCGTCGGTCTTCAGAGCCAACGGACGGTGCGAAGCCGCCAGGGTGAGCTGGACATTGACGCCGGAATTCGGCGGTTCGGTGTGCGCAACGTGGTAGGCGAACCCGAGATGTTGCCGAGGCTGTGCCTCTTCACGGGCCGGCACTACAGTCCCGACCGGCGTGACGAACTGGCGGACGAAATTGCCGAGGAACTGGGTGATCGCCCCCTGATCAGCGACGCGGACACCGGGGCGAAGCCACGTGCCATCGAAAGCGCCATCGGTGTCTGGCGCAACACCGTGGTGCCACATTTGTTGGTCCAGCGATCGTGGTGGCTGTACTCGACAGCGCCACTCGCCACGTGTGATGAGCCGGTGATCTATATCGGTGGGAGAAAGGGCCGAGCGTCCGCCACCTCCTACACCTTCGGTGATGCGCCGCTGGTGCTGTTTCCGCTCGACCCCGGCCGTCTCCTGGTCCTCGCCGATTTCACCTATCGACCGACTGGACCCTTCGTACTCGACGATGCCGACACGGCGGCGATCAACTACGAGATCGGCGCGGCCTGCCAGCAGTTTGTCTACGAGCAGGACGGCAGCGGTATCGCGGCAGGTCTCCACGTTCCCCCTCGTCCCGTGTTCGATCCCATTTCGGCAACCACTTTTTGGGAATCGGTCCACCCGCCGACACGATGGCTCCCTGGTGAAGGACCTGAATGGCCGCTCAGCCGATGGTCCGTCGAGGCGTACCTTGCAGCCGACCGGAGGTAGAAATCGAGGCTGCTGGGACCTTGGTCGAGCACCGACTCTGGACCTGAGTATCGACCTGACGAACGAATGGATCGGTCTGTCTCCGCCGCGCCTCACCTGGAGCGGATGGAGGAGATCATGCGGGCGGTATGCGCCGACTTCGAGTGCGAGCTGGTGGAGTTCAACGGCGAGTCGAACCACGTCCACCTGCTCGTGAACTTCCCTCCGAAGGTTGCCGTGTCGAAGTTGGTGAACTCCCTCAAGGGGGTCTCCTCGCGGAGACTGCGCCAGGAGTTCCCCGAGTTGGTCCGGCACTACTGGCGGGCGCAGCGATTGTGGTCCGGCTCGTACTTCGCCGGTTCGGCAGGGGGTGCCCCGATCTCGGTACTGCGGCAGTACATCGAGCAACAGGACCGGCCCGTCCAGGGCACGCTCGGTCCTGACGGGCCTCCCGCGTGCGCCTTCACCTCCGCCGTGAACGACGGAGCACTGGCGCACATTCTGGTAGCGACGGTGGATGCAGTCGAACTGGCCGTCCCATTGCGCGCCCAGTGTGCATTTCGTAGGGTTGTGGCCTACGTAATGCACACTGAGAGGCTGAATGGGCGGTGAGCGCGGCAAGGGGGACGCCGCTGCCGGCGGAGCTGGCGCGATCGGTGATGCGGACCTTCCGTCCTCAGGATGTGGCCCACGTGTATGCCCACCCTCGGCCGGAACTGTCACGACTCACCGATAGAGGCCTCCTCCACAGAGTCGCCCCCGGCTACTACATAGTTGTCCCGCAAGAACAGATGGGACGTCGGTGGCTGCCAGGCCTCGAGGCTGCGGCCGCGGGGATCGCCTCGGCAATCTACGGAGCCAACCAGGTGGTACTGATGGGGGTCAGCGCGGCACGAGTGTGGGGGGCAATTCCCCGTGCACTGGCCACCGCTGTCGTCGCCGTTCCTCGTGCGCACAGACCCATCGAGCTGAGCGACCGCGACGCCACGGTGCGGTTTGTGCAGCGGGATACCGACGCGCTCGATGCGGAACGGGTGGAGACCTCGCTCGGCGCTGCGCTGGTCACGACTGCTGAACAGACAGTGCTCGACCTCGCCCGTCGGCCACTGCTCGGGCACGCAGAACACGAGGTCCCGGCTGCGATCGCAAACCTGTACCGCCGCAGCGACCCTGAACGACTCGAACAGCTGGCAGGGCCGCAGCGCCTCGTCTCCGCATTGCGGCGTGCTGAGATCTGGGCGGGGAAACAACCGTGAACCTCGACGAACGTGACGCGATTGCCACACAGTTCGCGGTCTCGTCGGAACAGGTGGAGCGCGACCACCTCATCTCCCATGTGCTCGCCGCGATCGCGGATCGATTCGCCGACCGCGTGCACTTCATCGATGGCACCGCGCTCGCGCGCACCCACCTCCCTCACGGTCGCCTCAGCGAGGACATCGACCTCGTCGCGTTGGGTAACCGCACGACGTTGGCTGCCGAACTCGATGCTGTACTCGAGCGCGCCGTCGCGCGGACTCACGGTCGGTTGGTCTGGGAGCCGGCGCTTGCTGCCGTCAAGGACACCCAGGCTGCAACTCTCCGCACCGCCAGTGGCCTGTCCGTCAAGATCCAGTTGCTGTCTTCGCGGGACCGCACCGTGTGGCCTGCAGAAACCGAAATCTGGAACAGCGCTATAGCGACGCGCCGCCGGCGACGTTGACGGTACCGACTCTCTCTGCCTTTGCAGCGGCCAAGACCGCGACATGGCACGATCGACGCGCGCCGCGCGACCTGTGGGATCTGTGGGCGTTGGCCGAGATCGGAGCGATCGACGCCGAGGCTGCCGCGTTGTTCCGTAGGTACGGTCCAACGAATACAGTGCCTGGAGCTCATCTGTTCGAGCAGCCACCCAACGAAGCGGACTGGAGATCTCAACTTGCCGGTCAGGCTCGTCTGACTTTGACGCCATCCGGAGCACTTGTCGTTGTTCGTCAAGCGTGGGCACGAGCCGCGAACTCATACTCACTCCTGGGAGAGGAAGAAGTGTGACCGACAACGGAGTCTCCCCTCCGGGCGGCCATCGCGGCCAGTAGTTCCGCACGAGTTCATGCTGGCCACAGCCCCTCGAAGAGGGCACCGACAAGGGCCGACGGTCCCGCTGGAACCGCGAATACCCCACGGCCGGCGACCTTCGGTCGAGGGCGAGGCGCCAGATGATCGGCAACCATGACATCGACCTGGTCCTCACTTCGCACAAACCGGTGCACAGGCCCAGCAACCCTGCACGTACGGCGTGCACCTGCACTGCACCATCAGGCCTCGCGGCCGGGGGAACTACTCGCCCGGGAGCGTCGATGGGCTCGGGCTGCGGCTTGTCGATCCGTGGCGCCGACATCCCATGACCGGACCGGTCCGCCGCGCGGCACCGGTTCTACTGCGGTCGCTACCCTGACACCGCACCCGCGACACGCAGGGAGGACCCATGAGACGCCTGACCGGTCGGTGGCCGATCGTGGAGATGGACCTGTGGGACCGCGACGCGATCGAGCTCGTCGAACCCGGCTCCCTCGAGTTTCACCGGCGACGGGACCGGCCGGTTCGGTTTCGTCGCCGTCCGCGGCTGGGTGGACTGCCGGACCACCGAACGCGACGGCCGCACTCTCGTGGAGTTCAGCTGGGACAGCGACGACGACGGCAACCCGGTCAGTGGACGCGGCCGGGCCGCCCTGGCCGAGGACGCCACCCTCGCGGCCAGCACACCCGTCACCGAGACATGATCGCACCCAACCACCTTGCCGGACAGGATAACTGAAACCGGCCCGCACTAGGGGGTCCGTGTCGTCGGCGGTGCCGCCGCCACCACGAAGCCCGCGGACACCATCTTCACCTGAACCATCGCGCCAGCCGCACACCCCTCTTCGCCCACCCGGAGCGGCATGCGTGTCAGGTACTCCCGACAATTCGCACACCCCGCAAGGCAGACCGGATTTCCACCACAGCGACCTGTACCTGCTCCAGCACGCCAACGGAGGCCTGCTACGAGGCACCCAGAAATCCGCCCCTCTGGCCTGGAAACGCTTCGGCGACTACATGCTGCAGGCATTTCGCGCACCCGGCCCCGACCCGCTGACCCCGCCGCCCGACGCCTGGACATAGCCACCTGCTCCTCGACAGATTTCTCCACCGTCGACGGACAGCACCCCCGCACCGACCCGCCGGTGCCACGTCACGGCCGACAGAACACACCTCGGCGACCGACTCCCGCGACACCTGCACCACGTCCCGCCCGGAAGAGTCCACGAACGACCGGTGCCTCCACCCACGGCGTCTTCGCGGATTCGGGTCGCGAATCGGCCAGCCCGCGCGCTTGCCGCGCCACCCGAGTTTCAGGTGGACGGCAGACAAGCCACCGTATGCTTTGCGATGCAATGCTTTACGGGCTCAGTCCGTACGCCGGTGAGCGCCGTTATGTCATCTTGTAAGTTGCAGCTTCAGCTTGTCTGCTTCCGAGATCAGCTCGTTGCGACGAGCCCGTCCACTGCAGCTTCGGCCAGGGCTTCACCGAACTCGTCGGCACCGAGTCGACCTTCGGGTGAATACCACTCCGATGCGGAGGTCCCTACCAGAGTGAAACTGCCCTGCCGCTCATCGCCCACAGTTCCCCGCGCGAGCGGCCTCGGCTCCGCCCCGCGCGGGGAACTGTGGGTATCGGGCTGGGTGGCGTCGGTGTATGCCCGATAGCGCCAGTCCTGGGCGCCGAGGTGCTCGCCGATCTTCTGCGCTGGCTGTATGTGCTCGGCTTCCTCCCGGAGCCTGACTTCTTCGAGAACCGACACCACGGTAGACAGCACTCCCCACGCGAGCTCTGTGCTGCAGCCCGCGCACCACGCGCACTACGCGGACTTCGCGGTGAGGTTTCCGGCCGTAGGCGGCGCCGCCGAATCCCACGTCCGAACCGGGCACGGGGCGACCGCGGACGCCTCGACGAGGCCTCACCGTCCGGGACCGACAGACCGACTGACCGGCGGTCGAAGACAGCGGGTGTGCACCCCCGGCCGGTCGACTCTCCCCGACCCGGTTGCGGGGACCACAGGACACACCCGTCTCCTTGGTCCGCCGGGATCCCGTCGGCTGTGCGACAGTGACTCGATGAGCGGCAGGGCGCGCCCGGCATCGTGGTGGACCGTGCTGTCCGTCCTCACCGCGGTGCTCGTCGCCCTGGTGTGTGGGGTCATCCTGGGGGCGTTCATGCCGCCGGTGGTGTTCTTTCCCTATGTCGCCCTCGCCTCGTCGGTACTGGTGGTCCTGGGTGCGGTGTGGGTGGGGCTCGGTCTGATCGGCTGGTTCCGGTACCGGGCGCTGCGCGCCAGTGCCGTCGCACCGGTCCTGGTGGTGCTCACCGTCGTGCTCGTGGCGTTGTCGGTCCCCTCGCGGGTGGCGTTCGCGGTCTCGAGGAACGCCCTGGCCGCCGAAGCCCGCCGGTGCCCGCAGTCGTGGACCGACCAGCGGATCGGGGTGTACCGGATCTGGCAGATCCGCCCTGTCGAGGGCGGATGCCTGTTCTTCATCGAAGGCGGCCTGATCGATTCGATCGGCTTGGCGTATCTCCCCGACGGGGCGCCGCATCTCGGTGATCCCCGACGGGACGGCGAGATCGGTTACCGGCCGTACAGCGGCCCGTGGTACCGGTTCGTCCAACGGTTCTGATGTCGGCGACCAGCCGGGGCACCGGTGCTTCGCGCGTGCCTCGCCATCGCGCTCTTGACCCAGTTCTATCGCCGCGTCGCTCGCCACCTCGGACAACCCGCGCGATTCGGCGACCTGCTGTGCTGCCCCAACCGGATCGATCCACTCGAAAGCTGGGTCATCGAGCACCGCAGACGATTCAGAGCAGTCCGCGAGCGGCATTGGAGTACTTCAGCAACCCCATCCTCCCGACAATCCGCCACTTCAAGTGAGAAGCACCGACCGACGACAACACCACCCCCAACTGGCGGAAACCAGGTCAACCCCCACCAGGCGCGCCAGATCAACCGAGAACCGACAACACTGTCCGTCCCTCGCCGGGGGCTCCCGGCGAGGGACGCCCTCGCCGCTCGAGGGGTGGGTCAGCACGTCGGGTCGAGGCCGCCGAGGCCGCCGAGGTCGGGGAGGCAGTCGTCGACGGCGGCCGCGATGGTGGCCTGGTGTTCGTAGTCGTCGATCCATTCGAGGACTCCGTCCGGGCCCTCGGGGCCGGCGCTCAGACCGATCCGGAAGCGGGTGTCGATACGCAGACGCACGTACGGCGACGGGCGCCCGGTCCGGTGGGTAGCGGCCGCGATGCGGCGCAACGCGGCGGCGCCGGCGACCACGGCGTCGACTTCGGTGGCGGCCGTGCCGGATTCCTGCGCGACGGCCGGATCACAGGTGACGGTCCAGGTGTGCACGAGCGGGTCCTCCTTCGGGTCGGTGCAGCCTTCGGTGGACGCCACTGTGTCCGGCCACCCCGGCCGCGACCCGGGCGCACACGGGCAGTGGGCCCGGTCCTGTGGAGAACCGGGCCCGCTGTGGACAACTCACCTCGAGTCAACGCCTTCGGTCGAGCGCGAGCGCCTTGTCGTCGGCGGGCAACAGCACCGACCGGGCCACCTGCACGGCGCGGGCGAGCTCGGCGGTGAAGGCCCGATGACCGGCCCGGTCGAAGAACCGGAAGACCAGCGGTCCGGCCTCGACGTCGACCCAGTGGATGTGACGGCGAGGCTGCGGATCGAACGCCCCGCCGGGGGTGATCTTGGTCTGTGGCACCGTCGACCAGTGCACCGTCACCACATGCTCGTCGGCGGCGAAGAGGTCCGGGCGCAGCAGGAACTGCTGGCAGGGCCGGTGTGATCGCCGTGGTCCGCGGTGGAGACAAGGCGTCGAAGGCCGAGCTGCTCAGGGCGGCGTGAGCAGCCAGGCGCTGCGCCCTCAGCTCCATCGGTAGCGAGTCCGGGACGACTCGCTACCGCTGGCGAAGGCGGACGAGCGGTCAGCGCCTCGTCTCGTACCTGGTCAGCACCACGCCGCTGGGGAACGTCCGCGTCTCCACCATGTCCAGGTTCACCCAGCTGTCCAGCGCGGTGAAGAACGGCGTGCCGCCGCCCACCAGGACCGGATAGGTGGCCAGCGCGTACTCGTCGATCAGCCCGGCCCGCATGGCAGCCCCGGCGAGCGTTGCGCCGCCGATGCTCATCGGGCCGCCGTCTTCGGCCTTGAGCCGGGTGATCTCGGCGACCGCGTCGCCGGTGACCAGGCGGGTGTTCCAGTCGACCTTGTCGATCGTCGAGGAGAACACCACCTTCGGCGTGTCCCGCCAGTTGCGTGCGAACTCGATCTCCGCCGGGGTTGCGTTGGGCTGCTGGTCGCCGGTCGGCCAGTAGGAGCTCATCGTCTCCCATAGCTTGCGCCCGTACAGCGACAGGCCGTTCGCCCGCTCCTGGTCGAGCCACCACTGGAACAGCTCGTCGCTCGGCGGCCCGCCCCAGCCGATGTCGTCGCCGGGCGCGGCGATGTAGCCGTCCAGGGTCACGTTCATGCCGTAGCTCAGTTTCCGCATGGTGCCAGCCTCCCGTGAGTCGGTCTCCGGCGTCCAGACCGGCGCCGTGCGGGAAACGCATCGGTGCGCGGTCTCGGCTCGCAGGTAGTCCTCGTGCTCGGGGCTCAGCGTGGCGTACTCGGCCGGCCCGGGCACCCGACGGATCTCGACCTCGCCCTCGCACGGCAGTGGCCCGCCGGCGAACCGGACCCGGGCACCCCGATCTCGAGCAGACCGCCGAACAAGCTACGACGCAGAAAGCGCGAAATCTGAAGAAATGCCATGGAACTGAGACTCGAGCCAAATGACATTCCGTGAGACAACCAACGAACCCGCCGGTCAAACAAGATCGACATGTCACGCAGTCCAAGACCCTACAGCTCCGCCGACGGCGCCGCGGGCGACGAAGGACCGACAGGTCCTGGTGCGTGTGTGCGCCGGTAGGCGTTTCCTACTAACGGTAGTTTGTTGACTTTCCGACGGGTCCGAGGTAAGCCGGAAGTAGTGCTCGTGCGGTTCCTGGGGGTGTGTGATGACCCGACATCGGCCCTGCCCGGCGGCGCCCGGCCCGCTGGAGGAATACGC
>NZ_JAALEH010000131.1:0-11568 GCF_011058195.1 Rhodococcus sp. 14C212
CACCCACCCCGCGCGCCCCGGCGCGCATCCCATCCGGTCGCGGATCAGCGACATGGGATCCACAAGGAAGGACCGCCACCATGGCGAAGCTCACCACCGAAGAGCTGCTCGACGCGTTCAAGGAACTGACCCTCCTCGAGCTCTCGGAGTTCGTGAAGGCCTTCGAGGAGACCTTCGAGGTCACCGCCGCCGCTCCGGTCGCCGTCGCCGCCGCCGGTGCCCCGGCCGCCGCCGCCGAGGCCGAGTCCGAGCAGGACGAGTTCGACGTCATCCTCGAGGGTGCCGGCGAGAAGAAGATCCAGGTCATCAAGGTCGTCCGTGAGATCGTCTCGGGCCTCGGCCTGAAGGAGGCCAAGGACCTCGTCGAGGGTGCTCCGAAGCCGATCCTGGAGAAGGTCGCCAAGGATGCCGCCGACGCTGCCAAGGCCAAGCTCGAAGAGGCCGGCGCCAAGGTCTCCGTCAAGTAGGACGAACCCGGCTGCCCGACCGCACCGCGGTCGAGCGCTTCGGCAAGGCCGCTGCCCACGGATTCACGTCCGTGGGCAGCGGCCTTTTCGCGCATTCGTGACCGGTTTGCCGAGCGCGCGGAAACCATCCGCGCTAAGTTGACGTCGTGCCGCACGGGGACGGCATAAGCGCAGGTCATCCCCCCGATCGAAGGGGGTTGTGTCCGAGTTGACCTGTGTTCTTACTCGCTAGTAGGATCCCGTGTCACAGGTAACACTTCGATGCGCTACAGTGACGCAATCCACAGTGGGGAACAGCATCGAGCCGTGCGGAGGTAATGGTGGGAGTCGAAGTAGCTGTCGAGGGGTTGACGAAGTCCTTCGGGTCTCAGCGGATCTGGCAGGACGTGACGTTGACGCTGCCGGCGGGTGAGGTGTCGGCGCTGCTGGGTCCGTCGGGCACGGGCAAGTCGGTGTTCCTCAAGTCGCTGATCGGTCTGCTGCGGCCGGAGCAGGGCTCGATCGTCATCGACGGCACCGACATCCTGCAGTGCTCCTCGAAGGAGCTCTACGAGATCCGCAAGCTGTTCGGGGTGCTGTTCCAGGACGGTGCGCTGTTCGGATCGATGAACCTCTACGACAACGTCGCGTTCCCGCTGCGCGAGCACACCAAGAAGTCCGAGTCCGACGTCCGCAAGATCGTGATGGAGAAGCTCGAGCTCGTCGGTCTGCTCGGCGCCGAGGACAAGCTGCCCGGCGAGATCTCCGGCGGCATGCGCAAGCGTGCCGGGCTGGCGCGGGCGCTGGTGCTCGATCCGCAGATCATCCTGGTCGACGAGCCGGACTCGGGTCTGGATCCGGTGCGCACCACCTACATCAGCCAGACGCTGATCGACATCAACGCCGAGATCGACGCGACGATCCTGATCGTCTCGCACAACATCAACCTGGCGCGGACGGTGCCGGACAACATCGGCATGCTGTTCCGCCGGGAGCTGGTGATGTTCGGTCCGCGCGAGGTGCTGCTCACCAGTGACGAGCCGGTGGTCAAGCAGTTCCTCAACGGCACGATGATCGGGCCGATCGGGATGTCCGAGGAGAAGGACGAGGCGACGATGGCGCAGGAGCAGGCCCTCGTCGACGCCGGGCACCACGCCGGGGGTGTGGAGGACGTCGAGGGCATCGTTCCGCAGATGAAGGCCACCCCGGGGATGCCCGAGCGGCAGGCGGTGTGGCGCCGGCAGGAGCGGGTGCGGCACATCCTGCACACCCTGCCCGAGGCCGCCCAGCAGGCCATCCTCGAGTCCTTCGAGGAGACCGCGGGGACGCGCGCCGCGCCGGCCTACTCCGAGCATTCCTTCCGCGACGACGACACGCAGGTCATCCCGGCGTACCCCGGTGACGGGTACGACGAGTCCGCCCGACACAGAAGCTAGGAGCACACATGGGGGTCGGATCGGGCACCAGCTCGTTCGTGCGTCCGATACACGGTGCACTCACCCAGGCCGGAAACATCGTCGAGTTGTTCGTCGACGTCGTGCGGAACACCTTCCGCCGGCCCTTCCAGTTCCGCGAGTTCATCGAGCAGGCGTGGTTCATCGCGAGCGTCACGATCCTGCCCACCGCCCTCGTGGCAATCCCGTTCGGCGCTGTGGTCTCGCTGCAGACCGGATCGCTGATCAAGCAGCTCGGCGCGGAGTCGTTCACCGGTGCCGCCAGCGTGCTGGCCGTGATCCAGCAGGGCAGTCCCATCGTGACCGCGCTGTTGATCGCCGGTGCGGCCGGCTCCGCGGTCACCGCCGATCTCGGATCACGCACCATCCGCGAGGAGATCGACGCCATGGAGGTGCTCGGCATCAACCCCGTGCAACGCCTGGTGGTCCCGCGCGTGCTCGCGATGGTTCTCATCGCGCTGCTGCTCAACGGACTCGTGTCCGTCGTCGGCATCGCCGGCGGCTACTTCTTCAACGTGATCCTGCAGGGCGGTACCCCGGGCGCCTACCTGGCGTCCTTCTCGGCCCTCGCCCAGCTGCCCGACCTCTACGTGGCCGAGATCAAGGCGGCGATCTTCGGTGTCATCGCCGGCGTCGTCGCGGCCTACAAGGGCCTGCACCCCGGTGCCGGACCGAAGGGCGTCGGCGAGGCCGTCAACCAGACCGTCGTCATCACCTTCCTCCTGTTGTTCTTCGCGAACCTGATCCTGACGATGGTGTACCTGCAGGTCGTTCCGGCGAAGGGATCCTGACTCGATGACAATCGCAAAGGGCCGCGGAGACGTCGTCTGGCTCCGCGGGCGCAGAATTGTGCGCGCTCCTCTCGACATGCTGGATCGGGCAGGCGACCAGATGTCGTTCTACGCGCGGGCCATCGCCTGGACCCCGCGCACACTCGTCCACTACCGCAAGGAGGTGCTGCGGCTGCTCGCCGAGGTCACCTTCGGCAGCGGCGCGCTCGCCGTCATCGGCGGCACCATCGGCGTCATCGCCATGATGTCCGGTTTCACCGGCGTCGTCGTGGGTCTGCAGGGCTACGCCGCCCTCGAGCAGCTCGGCTCCTCGGTGCTCACCGGCTTCCTGTCGGCGTACGTCAACACGCGCGAGCTCGCCCCGATCGTCGCGGCGCTGGCGCTGTCGGCGACGGTGGGCTGTGGCTTCACCGCCCAGCTCGGGGCGATGCGGATCAGCGAGGAGATCGACGCACTCGAGGTGATGGCGGTGCCGTCGGTGCCGTTCCTCGTCACCGCCCGGATGATCGCCGGTTTCGTCGCCGTCATTCCGCTGTACATCATCGGCTTGCTCGCCGCATACCTCGCGACACGCGTGATCAGCACCATGTTCAACGGGCAGTCGTCGGGTTCGTACGACCACTACTTCAATCTGTTCCTGCCGCCCGAGGACGTGCTGTACTCCTTCGGGAAGGTCCTCGTCTTCGCCTTCTTCCTGATCCTCATTCACTGCTACTACGGCTTCAACGCCAGCGGGGGTCCCGCGGGCGTCGGCGTGGCCGTCGGCCGTGCGGTGCGCACCGCGATCGTCACGATCGCCGTGCTCGACTTCTTCCTCAGCCTCGCCATCTGGGGCACGACCACGACCGTGAGGGTGGCCGGATGAACTCGACACCCTCGACCCTCAAGCGGAGGGTTCTCGGCCTGCTGTTCTTCGTCGTGCTGGGTCTGTTCCTGTTCGTCACCATCGCGATGTACAACAAGACGTTCAAGAAGGTCGTCGAGGTGGACCTCGTGACCGACGAGGTCGGCAACGCGCTGCCGATGAACGCGGACGTGAAGGTGCGCGGGCTGATCGTCGGCGAGGTCCGCGGCACGTCGGCCGAGAGCGGGACGGTGACCGTGCATCTCGCGCTCGAACCGGACAAGGCCGGCCTGATCCCCGCGAACGCGACCGCACAGCTGCTGCCGAAGACGTTGTTCGGCGAGCGTTACGTCTCGCTGATCCTCCCGGACCGGCCGGCGCGCCCGCTCCAGGCGGGGGACACCCTGATGCAGGACACGAGCGCCGAGACCGTCGAACTCGGCGAGGTGCTCGACGGGCTGCTGCCCCTGCTGGAGGCCATCCCGCCGCAGGACCTCGCGAACACCCTCGGCGCTTTGGCCCAGGGGCTGAGCGGCCGCGGTGAGACCCTCGGGCAGACCGTGGACCGGCTCGAGCAGGTGTTCCGCGAGGTCAACGTGGAGCTCCCCGCCGTGCAGGAGGATCTGCGCGGGCTCGCGGACTTCTCCCAGACCTACTCCGACGCCGCGCCCGATCTGATCAGCGCCCTCGACAACCTGCGCACCACCGGCAACACCGTGGTGGAACAGGAGAACCAGCTCGAGACGCTGCTCGTCACGGCGACGGGGGCGTCGTCGGCGACCGCCGGGCTGCTCGAGCAGAACGCCGGTTCGATCATCAGCATCGCCGCCGACTCCAAGCAGGCCCTGCAGTTGCTGGCGCGGTACTCGCCGTCGTACCCGTGCATGCTGAAGGGCTTCGCCGACGCGGCGCCCGCGGCTGCCGGCGTGCTCGCGGCGGACGACCCGTTCCCCGGCGTCCGGGCGAGCATCCAGTTCGTCAATCCGAAGGGCCGGTACCTGCCGAACCAGGACGAGCCGCGCCTGCTCGACACTCGCGGCCCCACCTGCTACGACAACGTCACGGCCCCGGGCCGGTTCTTCCCGCAGTACCCCGGCGGCTCGGTCAACGACGGCTCCTACCAGGTGCCGTCCCGCAACCCGGGCCCGGAGACCATGTCGTACTTCCCGGCCCCCGAGGGGTCCGGGGTGCCGGACGACGTCGGCGAGCTGATCGGGACGACCCCGGCGACGACGCAGGTCTCGTACACCGGGTCGCGTGCCGAGCAGGACGCTCTCGGCGTCGTGTACGCGGAGGCGACGGGCATCGCGCCCGAGGACGTACCGACCTGGACGACGCGCCTGGGCGCGCCCGCACTGCGTGGAACGGAGGTGAGCTTCCGATGAGAGGCCTGGCTGCACCGCTGATCAAGCTGATCGTCTTCGCCGTGGTCACGATCGTCGCCACCGGAATGCTCGCGGCGACCATCGCGAGCCTCGGCGGCGGCGGTGGCACGAAGTTCCACGCGATCTTCACGGACGTGACATCGCTCAACGAGGGCGACGACATCCGTATCGCCGGCGTCCGCGTCGGCCAGGTCGAGAAGATCGAGATCGTCGACCGGCGCGAGGCGCGCGTGACGTTCTCGATGTCCGACCGGGACTGGCTGCCCGCCGCGACGACCGCGACGATCCGCTACCGGACGCTCGTCGGCCAGCGCTACATCGCCCTCGACCAGGGCGAGGGCATGCAGGGGATGAAGCTGACCGACGGCGACACCATCCCGCTGGAGCGCACCAAGCCGGCCGTGAACCTGACCACCCTGTTCAACGGCTTCCGGCCCCTGTTCCAGACCCTGAGCGCCGAGGACGTCAACACGCTGTCGTCGCAGATCGTCCAGGTGTTCCAGGGCGAGGCCGGGACCATCGACGACCTGGTGCGCACGACGGCGAGCCTGACCAACACGATCGCCGACAAGGACCGGGTGATCGGCGCGGTCATCGACAACCTGAACTCGGTGCTCACCAACATCAACGAGCGGGACGAGCAGCTCGACTCGTTGCTCGTCAACACGCAGGCGCTGGTCAGCGGACTGGCCGCCGACCGCGACACGGTGGGTGCGGCCGTGCAGTCGCTGGCCGGACTGACGGACGCGACGGCCGATCTGCTCGAGCCGACCCGGCCGGCGATCGCCGGCTCCGTCACGGCGGTGCAGCAGCTCGGGGCGAACCTGAACAGCAACCGCGACGCGGTCGACGAGGTCCTCGCCACCCTGCCGGTCAAGCTCGAGAAGCTGGGCCGGGTCGCGAGCTACGGATCGTGGTTCCAGTTCTATCTGTGCGGCATCGACGTGATCGCCGGGCCGGGTTCGGTTCCGTACCTGAACCTGCCGACCGGCCTGCCCACGGTGAACCAGCCGATCTACACCAACGCCGCCAAGCGGTGCACGCAGGACGGGATGCAGGAGTTGCAGGGACGATGAGCAGACGTCGCAGTCCGGCCGTGTCCGGCGCCCTCGGAATTCTCGTGGTCCTGTTGGCCACCCTGTCGGCGTTCTTCCTGGATTCGCTGCCGATCATCGGGGCCGGCGCCACCTACCGCGCGGAGTTCACCGAGGCGGCCGGCCTCAAGCCCACCAACGAGGTGCGCATCGCCGGGGTCAAGGTCGGCCAGGTCACCGACATCGAGCTCGACGGGGACCGGGTGCTCGTGTCGTTCAAGGTCAAGGACGCCTGGATCGGCAACGACACCTCGGCCTCGATCCAGATCAAGACCATCCTCGGCCAGAAGTACCTCGCCCTCGAGCCGCGGGGCACCGAGGTGCTCGACCCGGACGATCGGATCCCGTTGTCGCGCACCGTCGCCCCGTACGACGTGATCGAGGCGTTCTCGTCCGCGGCGACCACCCTGGGCGAGATCGACTCCGAGCAGCTGGCCACGAGCTTCGACACCCTCTCGGAGGCGTTCTCGCAGACACCGGACGACATCCGGGCCTCGCTCGACGGAGTCACCCGGCTCTCGCAGACGGTGGCGAGCCGGGACCAGGAGCTCAAACGGCTGCTCGAGGCGACCGGCCGGACGTCGCAGATCCTCGCCGACCGCAACGCGGAGTTCAACCGGCTGATCAGCGACGGCGCCCTGCTGATCGCGGAACTCAACAACCGGCAGCAGGCCATCTCGCAGCTGCTGACGGGCACGCAGCGCCTGTCTGCCGAGCTGACCGGCCTGGTCCGCGACAACGAGGCGACGATCGGCCCGGCGCTCGACCAGCTGCGGGGCGTCGTCCAGATCCTGCAGGACCGCAACGACGATCTGGACCGGGCGATGAAGCTGTACGAGCCGTTCGTCCGGCTGTACTCGAATGTCGTCGGCAACGGCCGCTGGTTCGACCAGGTCGTCGTGAACCTCATTCCGCCCGGATTGCCCGAGATCCCCGGATACCGCGATCCGGTTCGCACGTTGGGAGAGAACTGATGTCGCATGCCGAGTCCGGTGGCGGCTCACGGCGCGGACCGATGGTGCTGCTGATCGCCGCGATCACCGCGGCCGTGGTGCTGATCGCCGGGGTGCTGTGGTGGGTCTTCAACCGCATGGGAACCACGGAGATCACGGCGTACTTCGACAAGGCCGTCGGTGTGTACGAGGGGTCCGACGTCCGGGTCCTCGGCGTCGAGGTCGGCAAGATCACCGCGGTCGTCCCCGAGGGGGACCAGGTGCGAGTGGACATGCGTGTCGACCGCGGCGTCGACATCCCCGCCGACGCCAAGGCCGTGCAGATCACCCCGTCGGTCGTCGCGGACCGCTACGTGCAGCTCGCCCCGGTGTACACCGGGGGCGAGACGATGGCCGACGGCGCCGTCATCCCGCGGGAACGGACCGCCACCCCCGTCGAGGTGGACCAGCTGTACGCCAGCGTCGACGAGCTGTCGCGGGCGCTCGGTCCCGAGGGTGCCAACAAGGACGGGGCACTGACGCGCTTCGTGGAGACCGGTGCCGAGAATCTCGAAGGCAACGGTGCCGCGCTCGGCCAGACCATCGAGCAGCTCTCCGCGGCGTCGCGCACGCTCAACGAGTCGCGCGGCGACCTGTTCGGCACCATCGAGAACCTGCAGATCTTCGTGTCCGCGCTGGCGGCCAACGATCAGCAGGTACGTGAGTTCAACGCCCAGCTGTCGGACCTGTCGGGTTATCTGGCCGGCGAGCGGGAGAATCTCGGGCTCGCGCTGAACCAGCTGTCGGAGTCGCTCGGGGTGGTCGCGCAGTTCGTGAACGACAATCAGGCGGCGTTGAAGGACAACGTGGACGCTCTGGTCCCGGTGACGAACAACCTTGCCGCCAACCGGGATTCACTGGTGAACTCGCTGACCCTGCTGCCCCTGGCGGTGAGCAACCTGGTCAACTCCTACGACGCGGAGTCCGGGTCGCTCGCCTCCCGCCTGGTGGTGACCGACCTGCAGGATCCGGCGGGCGTGATGTGCAAGCTCATCGATCTCGGTCGGCTCGTGCCGGGCGACCCGAGGTTCGAGCAGCTGGGCCGGCAGATGCAGCCGCTGATCGATCAGTGCTCCGGCCTCGCCGAACAGATCACCAACGACATCCGGACCCCGGATCTGATCCTGCCGTTCGGTGTGCTCAGCGGCGAGAACATCCAGAGTCGGGTGGTGCCCGGCACGGTGCCCGGTGTCGAGTCACCGCGCCTGGACCTGGAGAGGGGCGGACAGTGAGACGCTCGGTGATACTCGGTGCCGGGGCCTGCGTGACGGCCCTGGCGGTGTCGGGGTGCGGCGGGGCCGCGAGCCTCCCCCTGCCCGGTGGTGCGGACGTCGGCTCGGACCCGATCCACGTGACCGTGCAGTTCGACGACGTGCTCGACCTCGTGCCGCAGTCGACCGTCAAGGTGGACGGCGTGCCCGTCGGCCGGGTGGAGACGGTCTCCGTCGGTCCCGACGGGTGGACCGCCGACGTCGGGATCGTGGTCGACTCGGCGGTGGAGCTGCCGGCCAACGCGTATGCCGCGGTGGAGCAGACCAGCCTGCTGGGCGAGAAGTTCGTCCAGCTCACTCCGCCGCCGAGCGACCCGTCGAGCGAACTGCTCGCCGACGGTGACGTCATTCCGCTGGACCGGACCCGGCACGCCACGGAGCTCGAACCCGTACTCGGTGCACTCTCGCTGCTGCTCAACGGCGGCGGCGTCGGCCAGTTGCAGCCGGTGGTCGAGGAGCTGTCCACCGCGTTCGAGGGACGCGAAGGCACCACGAAGAGCCTTCTGCAACAGGCGGATCGACTCATCGACGGTCTCGACCAGCAACGCGACGACATCACCCGCGCCCTCGACGGCCTCGACGTGCTCACCGTCCGGGTCGCGGAACAGAACGATCGTGTCGCGGCGATCCTCGACGACCTGCCGGTGGCCACCGCGGTGCTCGAGCAGCAGCGTCCCCAGCTGACCGAGCTGCTCGTCCAGCTCGACCGGCTGGGAACGGTGGGCACCGACGTGCTCGACCAGTCCAAGGAGGACCTGATCGCCGACCTGCTGGCCCTGCGCCCCACGCTGCAGCAGCTCGCCGCGTCCGGCGACGATCTGGTGAAGGCGCTGCCGTTCATCCCGACGGTGCCCTTCCCGGACGGGGTCGAGAGGATCGCCCTCGGTGGCTCGGTGAACCTGTTCCTCGCCGTGGACATGCAGATCGGGGACGCGCTGGCCTCGCTCGGCGTCGGACAGGGTGAACCGGTCTACCGGCAGCCGAAGTTCGGCGAGCCCAAGCCCGTCGTGGATCCGTCGAACCCGTACTACAACGGCAACGGGCCGAGACCGGGCTGGCCGACGGTTTCGCTGCTGCCGGTGCTGCCGGCGCCGAGGCTGCCCGTGGGACTCGAACTGCCGCCGGGGGTGACGCTGCCCGGTCAGCCGGCCGCGGCGGCGGACACCGGTGACGGCCCAGCGCCGGCCAATCCGCTGGAGGGCCTGTTGAACCAGCTCGGAGTCGGGGGAGGGCGATGATGAGATCGCGAATGCTGCGGATACAGCTGGTCGCGTTCGTGGTGATCGCGCTGCTCGGGGTGGTGTTCGTCGGTGCGCGGTACGTCCGCCTCGACAACCTGCTCGGGTTCGGGCAGTACACCGTCCACGCACGGTTCGCCGATTCGGGCGGCATCTTCACCAACGCCGAGGTCACCTACCGGGGTGTGTCGGTGGGCCGGGTCGGCGAGCTCGGCCTGACCGAGGACGGCATCGACGTCACGCTGCTCCTCGACAACGGCGGGCCGCAGATCCCCGCATCCACCCGTGCCGTGGTGGCGAACCGGTCGGCGATCGGCGAGCAGTACGTCGACCTGCAACCGGATACCGACGAGGGTCCCTACCTCGAAGAAGGATCGGTCATCGGGCAGGACGTCACCGACGTGCCCGTGCCCGTGCAGGACCTGCTGGTGAGCACGAACGCGCTCGTCCGGTCGGTGCCGGTGGACTCGCTGCGCACGGTGGTGACCGAACTGGGGGCGGCGTTCGACGGCCGCGGCGGCCAGCTGCAGACCCTCGTGGACTCCCTGGCCCAGCTCAGCGAGGCCGGAGTGCAGTACCTGCCGCAGACGGTGTCGCTGATCCGCGACAGCCGGACGGTGCTCGACACCCAGTCGGTGCAGGCGTCGGCGATCCGGCAGTTCAGCGCGGATCTCGATCTGGTGACCGCGCAGCTGCGCGACAGCGACCCGGACGTCCGTCGCCTCCTCGAGACCGGGACGGCGGCGAGCGAGGAGCTCACGCAGCTGGTCGCGGACTCGGGCCCCGGCCTGACGGCGAACCTGACGAACCTGGCGCTGCTCGGCGACAAGCTCGGCCCGCAGGCCGTCGCGTTGCAGCCCCTGCTCGCGTTCCTGCCGGCCGTGGCGGCCAGCGCCGGGACGGTGGCCCCCGGCGACGGCGCGGTCCGGCAGGGCATCCTGTTCGAGACGAACAACCCGCCGTCGTGCACCCTCGGGTACGAGGGCACTCAGGCGATCCTCGACGAGATGCAGCGCCGGGATCCTAACTTCGACGACACCCAACAGGACTTTCCGTTCAACACGGAGGCGTCCTGCGAGGCCCCGCAGGGCAGCGTCACCGGCGTGCGGAGCGCGAACCGGATCGTGTTCGCCGACCCGGCGACGATCCAACCGTGGGACTTCACGCCGAAGCAGGATCCGGACAAGCTCAATCTGAATCCGATCGCGACGCAGCTCGCGCCGTTGCTCGGAGTCACCCCGAAGTAGGTAAGTAGGTTGGTGCAGTGACCGCAGACACGACGTCCCGTCCCCCGCAGACGGCGGGGGCGGGCGGCGACAAGATTCGCAGGATCGTCCTGGCAGTAGTGGGCGTGCTGGCGGTGATCGCCCTCGTGGCGGCCGCCTGGTTCGGCTTCGGATGGGGGCGGGCCCTGCTCGCCGACCGCCCGACGGCCGATGCGCGGGACGCCGCTCTGTCCGGGGCGATGCAGGCCGCGATCAACCTCAACAGCGTCGACGCCGCGGACGTCGACCGGTCGATCGAGAACATGCGTTCGTCGATCACCGGTGAGGCCCTGAACAACGACCTGGCCGCGACGGAGCAGCAGATCCGTCAGCAGGTGGCGCAGACGGGCACGGGCATGTCGGCGAACGTGCTGTTCGGCTCCCTGACGGCGCTGGACACGGACGCGAACACGGCGAACGCCCTGATCGTCCTGGCGGTGAAGACCACCTGGCCCGACAACTTCGTCGAGAACAAGGTCACCGTGAACGTGGCGATGCGTAAGGACGGCGACGTCTGGAAGGCGGAGACGATCCAGCCGCTGGACTCGGTGCAGCTCGGCGGCGGCCCCGCGGAAGGAGCGCCGCAACCCGCGCCGCCGGCCGATCCCGCGCCCGCACCGGCCGATCCCGCGCCGGCCGATCCCGGATCCGCCGAAGGCGAGTGAGCCATGAAGGAGAGTGTGTAGTGCCCCCGCAGCGTCGCAAGCCCAATCCGGCCGGCCCCCCGAGGGGCCGACGGCCCAAGATCGCGGGGACGGGCCGGACCCCGGCTGCGGGCGGTGCCGCCC
>NZ_JAALEH010000132.1:0-10630 GCF_011058195.1 Rhodococcus sp. 14C212
TGTGTACAAGAGCCAGCGCCCACACCCCGAGGGAGCACCGCGCCCCGCGACCGACCACCCGGGCCTCGCATTCGCGGCCACGGCGCCACCGGCCCCCACCTCCGCCCTCCGAGCAGCACAAACCCTCGACCTCGCCCGGTGCGACGGCCGGCGGCTCCGACCCAGCGAACGGCACCGCCGCCGAGCCGGGCCAGGTGCCTCGGGCACCGGAACGGACGGGCCACACCCGCGACGTTCGGGACCGGGGTGTGGGCGTGACGCGACACGCCGCCCGGCTGGTTCGTCCGGCGCAACCCCGGCGGCGCCCTTACGCTGTGCCTGCGTGTCGGAGGTCACGCCACTTTCCCACCCTCCAGGAACGAGGTCGTCACGATGGTCCACCGCTTCTCCGGCAACCGATTCCGTCCGTATGTCGTCCGGGGCACCGCGCTCACCGCAGCCGTGGCGCTGAGCGTGCTCGTCGGCCCGGGCGCCGCCACCGCCGCCGTCGACAACGCCCGCGTGCTGCCCCTTGCGGACGGCAACGCGATCGAGGTGCTGCAGGCCGACACCTCCATCCAGGGTGTTCTCCCGCTCGACAGCTCCCCGCTGAGTGTCGAGTTCTTCCACGACGGTTCCGCCACCGTGAACATCACCGGGCCCGGTGCCGCCGACTACACCGGCACCAAGCTCACCCTCGGGTATCAGATCGGCTACCCGGTCGCGGTGCCCGGCGCGGTGGTGCACATCTTCACCCCGAGCCTGGACTGGGAGGTCGGCAACGACGTCGGCGTCAACGTCGAACTGGCACCCGAGTTCGCTCTGGGCCTCGACGCGAGCACCGGCGCGACGATCGGCGGCTCGATCATTCCCGAGCAGGAGATCGAGGTCGAACTCGAACCCGGCGGCATCACCGAAGTCGCCATCGTCGAAGACCACGAGTTCGACGGGGATTCGGTCACCGTCCGGATCGCCGGGGTGCACGGCTCGGTCTCCGGTGCGGTCGGTCCGGTGACGGTGCGGCCGTTCGCGCGGGCGATCACCGCCAACAACGACACCGTGGTCACCTACGGCGTCCCGCAGCGCCTCAACTGACCGATTCCGTCGGTGGTGGCTCGGACTCAGCGGGTCACCACCGACGGAGACGGCGGCGATGTTCCTCGGCGTGCGACCGGCAGTTGACGTCGAGCTTCTGCCGTGAACTGCCGGGGCGATGACGCTGATCCGCGACACCTACCGGATTCTCGACGTCGCCACCGACGGGGACTCGGTCCGCATCTGCCGGACGACTCGCAGGCCTTCGAGCGGGCCCACCTGCGGGCATCCGCTGCCGGCCAACTACGTCATCTGCCGCCGGAGCCTCCATCGGACGGCGAGGGCGCCGACTTCGGGCCGGTGGTGATCCGGCCGCTCGCTCCCGGCGACGAACCCGAGGTTCGGCGGTTCCACGAACATCTCGGTGAACGCGACGCGTGCCTGCGATACTTCGCCGAGCCCCCGAACCGACTCGGCCGGCTCGCCGCAGCCTGTGCCGCAGCGACGAGCGGCACCGCGGACTCGGCGCGTTTGCCGGCACCGACCTCATCGGGGTAGCGCACTACACGCTCGCCGCCGCCACCCACTCGGCCCGGCCGTCCTGCAGTTGCTGATACCGAAGCAGAGAACCACACCAACTGTCAGCCCGGCGGGCGCAGGGCGGCGAACTCGTCGGTGACGCGCAGGCGCGACTCGGTGAAGCGGAACAGCGCCGGGGGCCGGCCGCCGGCGCGTCCCGGCGGGGCGGTGGTGCCGGTGGGGGTCAGGACGTCGCGCCGCTTGAGCACGCGCTGCAGGTTCGTGGCGTCGACCTGGTATCCGAGTGCCGCGCAATAGATCTCGCGTAGCGTGGACATGGCGAACTCGGCGGGGGCCAGCCCGAAGGCGATGTTGGTGTACGACAGCTTGGCGGCCAGGCGGATGCGCGCGTTCTCGACCATGACCCCGTGGTCGAACGACATCGCCGGCAGGTGCGACACGGGATGCCAGGCGGTGTCGTCGGGCAGGTGGGGATCGGAGGTGATCGGCACCAGCCCGAGGTAGGTCGAGGCGATCGTGCGCGGTCCCGGCACCCGGTGCGGGTCGGAGAACACCGAGAGCTGCTCGAGGTGGGCCACCTCGCGCACGTCGACCTTCTCGGCGAGCTGGCGACGGGCGGAGGTGGTGAGGTCCTCGTCGTCGCGTAGGCGGCCGCCGGGCAGCGACCAGGTGCCCGCCTCCGGGTCGAGGGCGCGCTGCCACAGCAGCACCCCGAGCTCGTTCTTCGTGCCCCCGTTGGTGTCCGGGAAGCGGCGAACCTGGAACACGACGATGAGCACTTCGTGAAGGGTGCTACCATGTGTCATGTTTTCGATCCTAAGTCGAAAACCCCCGAATACGGAAATCCGGGCACAGCCCGCCCGGTGCACGGCGAAGGAGCAGGCCATGACCACTACGACGTGGGCGGGCGCGCACACCCCGATCCAGGACGGACCCGGCGGCTACACCGGCGTCGAGGCGACCCCGGAGTGGGCCGAGGAGATCCGGCGACTGGCGCGCGAACGCAACGCCACGCTGCTGGCGCACAACTACCAGCTGCCCGCCATCCAGGACGTCGCCGACCACGTCGGCGACTCCCTCGCCCTCTCGCGCATCGCCGCCGAGGCCGAGGAGGACACCATCGTCTTCTGCGGCGTGCACTTCATGGCGGAGACCGCGAAGATCCTCAGCCCCGCCAAGACGGTCCTCATCCCCGACGAGCGGGCCGGGTGCTCGCTCGCCGACTCCATCACCGCCGACCAGCTGCGCGAATGGAAGGCCGACCACCCCGACGCGGTCGTCGTCTCGTACGTCAACACCACCGCCGAGGTCAAGGGTCTGACCGACATCTGCTGCACCTCCTCGAACGCGGTCGACGTCGTCGCCTCCATCGACCCCGACCGCGAGGTGCTGTTCCTGCCCGACCAGTTCCTCGGCGCCCACGTCAAGCGCGTGACCGGCCGGCAGAACATGCACATCTGGGCGGGCGAGTGCCACGTGCACGCCGGGATCAACGGCGACGAGCTGACGGCCAAGTCCAAGGCGCACCCCGACGCCGAGCTGTTCGTCCACCCCGAGTGCGGCTGCGCCACCTCCGCGCTGTACCTCGCCGGTGAGGGCTTCGTCGCCGACGACAAGGTCAAGATCCTGTCCACCGGTGGCATGCTCGACGCGGCCCGCGCCACCGGCGCGAAGCAGGTCCTCGTCGCCACCGAGGTGGGGATGCTGCACCAGCTGCGCAAGGCGGCGCCCGGCGTGGACTTCCAGGCCGTCAACGACCGCGCGTCCTGCCCCTACATGAAGATGATCACTCCGGCCGCGCTGTTGCGCTGCCTGCAGGAGGGCAAGGACGAGGTCCACGTCGACCCGGCCGTCGCCGAGCGGGCCCGGCAGTCGGTGCAGCGGATGATCGCGATCGGCAACCCCGGCGGCGGGGAGTGACGATGCCCTCCGGCGTCGGCGCGGGCCGGGCGGAGCGGCGGGACACGATCCGCTGGGAAGCCCGCGCCGACCTCGTGGTGGTCGGGGGCGGCGTGGCCGGCCTCACCGCCGCCCGCGCCGCGTCCCGGCGCGGACTGCGGGTGCTGACCGTCAGCAAGGGCGGCCCCACCGACACCGCCACCCAGTACGCGCAGGGCGGCATCGCCGTCGTCGCCCCGGGGCCGGCGGATTCCGTCGACTCCCACGTCGCCGACACCTGCGCCGCCGGCGCCGGCCTGTGCGACGAGACGGCCGTGCGGTCCATCGTCTCCGGCGGACAGGACGCCGTCGCCGCCCTCACCGACCTGGGAGCCGTGTTCGACCGCGGCCGTGACGGCGGCATCGCCCGCACCCGCGAGGGCGGCCACAGCACCCGCCGCATCATCCACGCCGGCGGTGACGCCACCGGTGCCGAGATCCAGCGTGCCCTGGGCGCGGCCGGACTGCCGGTGCTCTTCGGTGCCGCCGCCGCCCGCGTCCTCACCGACGCGCGCGGCGTCACCGGCCTGCTCGTCCTCGACGACCGGGGCCTCGGAGTCGTCCACACCCCCGCCGTGCTGCTGGCCACCGGCGGCCTCGGGCAGCTGTACGCGTGCAGCACCAACCCGCCCGGCGCCACCGCCGACGGTATCGCGCTGGCCCTGCACGCCGGCGCCGCCGTCGCCGACCTCGAGTTCGTCCAGTTCCACCCGACCGTGCTGTTCGCGGCCGGATCCGTCGGCCGTCGCCCGCTCGTCAGCGAGGCGGTGCGCGGCGAGGGTGCCCGCCTCGTGGACAGTGCCGGCCGCCCGGTCACCGCCGGGGTGCACCCCCTCGGCGACCTCGCGCCGCGCGACGTCGTCTCCCGGGCCATCGCCACCCGGCTCGCCGAGCTCGGCGACGACCACGTCCTGCTCGACGCCCGGCACCTCGACGGGTTCGCGCGGCGCTTCCCGACCGTCACCGCCTCCCTGGCACAGGTGGGCCTGGACCCGGCCCGCGACCTGATTCCCGTCGCTCCGGCCGCGCACTACTCGTGCGGCGGGGTCGTCACCGACGTGTGCGGCCGCACCGGTGTGCCCGGGCTGTACGCGGCGGGCGAGGTCGCCCGCACCGGCCTGCACGGCGGCAACCGGCTCGCCTCCAACAGCCTGCTCGAGGGCCTCGTCGTCGGCGAGCGCGCCGGCCTGGCCGCGGCCGAGGAGCGCGGCGGGCTGCGCGTCGAGACCGCCGACGCCGACCTGCCGGTCCGGCCCCGCGCAGACCGGGCGGCGTTGCAGCAGCTGATGACCCGGCACGCCTCCGTCGTCCGCGACGCCGCCGGGCTCGCCGTCGCCGGGGCGGGCCTCACCGCCGCCCCGACCGGCCGGTGCACCGACGCGGCGGCCCTCGAGGACGCCGCGCTCACCGTCGCGGCCCGGGCCCTGACCCTCGCGGCCGGCGCCCGCACCGAGAGCCGTGGTTGCCACACCCGCGACGACCATCCCGAATCCGACCCCGCGCAGCGTCGCAGCCTCGAGACGCGTCTCGACGCCGACGGCGAGATCACGCTGCGCACACCACAACTCACAGGAGCACACTGAATGGCCAGCACCGAGCTGCCCGCCGGACTCGATCGGGACGAGACGCTCGCGCTGGTGCGCGTCGCCCTCGACGAGGACCTGCGCTACGGCCCGGATGTGACCACCGACGCCACGGTGCCGGCCGACGCCGTGGCCACGGCGTCGGTGGTGCCGCGCAGCCCCGGCACCGTCGCCGGGATCGACATCGGTCTGCTGGTGCTCGACGAGGTCCTCGGTGCCGGCAGCTACGAGGTGCTCGACCGTGCCGTCGACGGGCATCGCGCCGCGGCGGGGGAGACGGTGCTCACGGTGCAGGCCCCCACCCGGGGCCTGCTCACCGCCGAGCGCACCATGCTGAACCTGATGTGCCACCTGTCCGGGATCGCCACCGCCACCGCACGGTGGGTCGACGCCGTCGCCGGCACCGACGCGAAGATCCGCGACAGTCGCAAGACGCTGCCGGGCCTGCGGGCGCTGCAGAAGTACGCGGTGCGGGTCGGCGGCGGTGTCAACCACCGGATGGGTCTCGGCGACGCCGCGCTGATCAAGGACAACCACGTCGTCGCCGCCGGTTCGGTGGTCGCGGCGCTGCGGGCCGTGCGGGCCCAGGCCCCCGACCTCGAGTGCGAGGTGGAGGTCGACAGCCTCGAGCAGTTCGACGAGGTGCTCGCCGAGAACGTCGAGCTGATCCTGCTCGACAATTTCCCGCTGTGGCAGACGCAGATCGCGGTCCAACGGCGCAACACCCACGCGCCGCAGACCCGCCTCGAGTCCTCCGGGGGCCTGACCCTCGACGTGGCCGCGGACTACGCCCGCACCGGCGTCGACTACCTCGCCGTCGGCGCGTTGACCCACTCGGTGAGCGTCCTCGACCTCGGTCTCGACATGTGACGCCACGCCGGGGCCGCGCTTGGCACCGGCCGCACCGATCGCGTACAACTGGCTACGTATCCGCCGCCGTGGGGCACCTCACGGCGGCGGCGC
Source organism: Rhodococcus sp. 14C212 (assembly GCF_011058195.1). NCBI lineage: Bacteria > Bacillati > Actinomycetota > Actinomycetes > Mycobacteriales > Nocardiaceae > Rhodococcus > Rhodococcus sp. 14C212. Next base: position 6,039 of record NZ_JAALEH010000132.1, read on the forward strand.
GCGTCCGGCGGGTCACAGGGGGTCCGCCACTACCGAGTTCCCCGCCTCGCCGGGGAACGGAGAGACCTCGCATGCGTTTGCCGATGTCACCGATCGACTCGATGTTCCTGCTCGGCGAGTCGCGCGAGCATCCCATGCACGTCGGGGGACTGATCCTGCTGCAGCCGCCGCCGGGCGGCGACGCCGGGTCCCTGCGCGCGCTGTTCGACGCGGCCCTCGCCGATGACGACGTCGCGTCCCTGTGGCGCCGGCGCGCGGTCCGTTCCCTCACCACCCTGGGGATGTGGGCGTGGGAGGACGACCCGCACTTCGACCTCGAACACCACGTCCGGCGCGACGCCCTGCCGCGCCCCGGGGGCATCGCCGAACTGCGCGCCCTGGTCTCGCGGCTGCACAGCACCCTCCTCGACCGCAGCCGGCCGCTGTGGGAGATGCACCTGATCGAGGGCCTCGCCGACGGACGGTACGCGATCTACACGAAGATCCACCACGCCCTCGCCGACGGTGTGGGCGCGATGCGGCTGCTGCACCGGGCCCTGAGCACCGACGCGGACCGCACCGACATGCCGCCGCCTTGGGCGCGCTTCCCGTCCGCCGACCCGCCGCACTCCGCGGTCGGGACCGCGCTCGACCTGCCGAGCATGACCGTACGGGCCGTGCGCGGCGTGATCGACGAGGCCGCCGGGATGGTGCCCGCCGTGGTCGGGACCGTGGACCGGGCCCTGCGGGGCCGCGGCGGCGCGGTGTCGCTCACGGCGCCGCGCACGATGCTCAACGTGTCCATCGCCGGTGGCCGCCGCTTCGCCGCGCACGACTGGTCGCTGACGCGGCTGCGGCGCGTCGCCGAGACCGCCGGCGCCACCGTCAACGATGTCGTCCTCGCGATGTCCGCGGGAGCGCTGCGCGCCTACCTCCTCGACCACGAGGCCCTGCCCGACGACCCGCTCGTCGCGATGGTGCCGGTGTCGCTGCGTCGCGGGAAGACCACCGAGGGCGGCAACGACGTGGGCGTGCTGATGTGCCCGCTCGCCACCCATGTCGACGATTCGGCGGCCCGCCTGGCCGCCATCCGGGACGCGATGCTCGACGGCAAGGAGTCCATGCGGGGCCGGTCCCAGACCACGCTGCTGGCCACGAGCGCCCTCGGTATGGCTCCGCTCGCGGTCGGGGTGCTCACCGGCAACCGGGCCGTGGTGCGGCCGCCGTTCAACGTGATCGTCTCCAACGTGCCGGGCCCGGCCGAGCCGCTGTACTGGAACGGCGCCCGCGTCGACGCCCTGTACCCGCTGTCGGTACCGGTCGACGGGCAGGCCCTGAACATCACCTGCACCAGCACCGACGACCGGATCGCGTTCGGTCTGACCTCGTGCAGCCGCAGCGTCCCGCAGCTCGATCGCCTGATCGCGCACCTCGACGACGAGCTCGCCGCGCTCGAACGCACCGTCGGGGTGGCAGGCGCCGACGGCGATCGCTGAGGCTAGGCTCGCCGGCGTGACTTCCTTCGACGCCGCCGTCGTCGCGGCCGTGACCCGGCACATGAACGACGACCACGCCGACGACAACCTGCTCGTGGTCCGCGCGTTCGCGGAACCCACGGCGGGTGCCGCCCGCATGACCGGCGTGCACACCGAGTTCGGCGAGTGGGTCGTCGAGGTCGGCGGCCTCGAGACGACGGTGCGGGTGCCGTGGCTCGAGCCCGTCTCCGACCGGGCGGGGATCCGCACCGCGGTGGTCGCGCTGTATCACGCCGCGTGCGAGCGGCTCGGTGTGGCGCCGCGGCCGCACTGACCGGCCGTTATGCCGCGACGGCCGCGCGCCGCACGGAGGCCAGGAACGCGGCGGCCGTGAAGAAGAGCCCGGAGAACACCCGGCCCGTGATGCGCTGCTGGCGCGGCGAGCGCATCAGCGTCAGCACCCGCGCCGCCAGGCCCGTGTAGCCGGTCATGACGATCATGTCGACGGTCACCATCGTCGCCGCGATGATCAGGTACTGCCGCAGCAGCGGGGCTCCGGGATCGAGGAACTGCGGCAGCACGGCGAGCATGAACACCACGGCCTTGGGGTTGCTCGCGTTGACCAGGAACCCGCGCGCCACCAGCGCCGGCGCCGAGCCGAGTCCCGGCGCCGCGCCGGGGTCGACCTCGGTGGGGCGGGTGCGCCACTGGCGCACCCCGAGGTACACGAGGTAGGCCACGCCGAACCACTTGATCACCGTGAACGCCGCCGCGGACCCGGCGAGGACCGCGCCGACCCCGGCGGCGACCACCATGATCTGCAGGAGCAGGCCGAGCTGCAGCCCGACGATGTTCCACCAGCCGCGCCGCAGTCCGTGGGCGAGGCCCGAGGACATGGACGCGATCGCGCCGGCGCCGGGGGAGAGGCTGATCACCCAGGCGGCGCCGAGCAGGGCCACCCACGTCTGCCAGGTCATCCGCCGATTCTACGACCGGGCCGTGCCGGTCACCCCGGCACCGGCACCGGCCACGGCTCATCCGTGACGGCCCGGTAGGCGTCGACCCCGTCGGTGGGACGGCGCGTCAGGTTCGGATCCGTGCGCACGTCGACGGTGTACAGGCCGAAACGCGGTGTATAGCTTCCCCATTCGTAGTTGTCGGTGAGCGACCAGTAGTTGTACCCGAAGACGGGTGCGCCGTCGGTCGCGGCGCGGCGCACCCGGTCGACGTGCTCGCGCAGGTGTCGCGCCCGGGTCCAGCCGTCGGCGCGGGGCGCCCCGTCGGCGGTGGGCATCCCCTTCTCCACGACGTACAGCGGCAGCCCCGGGAAACGGCGGGTGTAGTGCATCAGCGCCTCGTACATCCCGTCGGGATGCGGGACGATCGAGGCGAAATCGTCGGTGAGCGCGTGGATCGCGCTCGGGTTGGCGGGGGTGGCCCCGTAGTAGTAGTCGAGCCCGAGGAAGTCGAGGGTGTCGCGGACCCGGTCGACGAACGGGGCGTCGAGTCCGGTCTGCACGCCGGGGATGTACGCGGCGTTGGACGTCACGCGCGCGCCCGGGTCCAGTTCGTGGATCCGGGCGTAGATCGAGCGGTGCGCGGCGACCAGAGCGTCGAACATGCGGGGGACATCGGCCGCGTCGATTCCGCCGAAGGTGAGCTCCTTCTGGACGTAGATCGTCGGTTCGTTGATCGTCACCCACATCGCGCCCAGCCCGGCGTACCGGGCGACGACCTGCTCGGCGTTGGCGAGCCATGCTCCGACCGTGGCGGGATCGCGCCAGCCGCCGCGGTCGGCGATCCACCCGGGGTACACCCAGTGGTCGAGGGTGATCATCGGGATCATGCCGTGCCCGCGCACCGTCGCGACGACGTCGTCGTAGTAGCGCAGTTCGGCCTCGTCCCAGCTGTGCGGGGTGGGCTGGATGCGGGACCACTCGACCGAGAACCGGAACACGTCCACCCCGAGGTCCGCAGCCGCGGCGATGTCCTCCCGGTAGCGATGACGGAAATCCACCGAGGTGCCGACGAGTTCGTGGGTGCGGCCCGACGCGGCGTACCTGGTCCAGTTGCTGTCCGGCGGGGAGCCTTCGGATTGGAAGCCGGAACCCGACACGCCCCACAGGAACCCGTCTCCCGCGGCGTGGGCGGGCGGGGAGGACCCCGCCGCGGCGGAGGCCGTGACGGCGGCCGTCAGCACCACCGCGGCAGCGGCCCTCCGCACCACCGCGGCAGCGGCCCTCCGCACCGCCGCGACGGCGGTCCTCATCGTGAGTGCGCGGCGATCCCGGCCGCGAGCCGGGGCCACAGCTCGGTGAGGGCGCGCCGGCCGACGAACAACCCGAGGTGGCCGGCGTCGACGTCGTGCACCGTGATGTCGCCGGCGGGGGTGCTGACGTGGTCGGCGAGGGCGAGGACCTGTCCCGGTGGCACCACGAGGTCGTGCCGGCCGAGGACGATGTGCACGGGGCACTCGATCGCGCCCAGGTCCACCGGACCGGCACCGGTGGTGACGGCCCCGGCGACGAGGTCGTTGCCGACGAACAGGTGCTCGAGGATCCACGTGCGGAATGCGGCGGGGATCTCCTGGCGCCAGAGGAACCACCGTCGTTCGTCGATCGCCTGTCCGAGCGTGTCGGGATCGTTCAGCAGGCCCAGCAGTTCGAGGCTGCGCTGGACCTCGCTCACCGGGTCGGTGGGCAGCACCCCGAACAGCCGGCAGGTGTCGTACCACAGGTTGAGCACGGACGCGGACACCGATCGCGGCACGTGTTCGAGGGCGGCGGCGCCGGGACGATCGGCGTGGAAGTCGATCGGCGCCCCCGCAACGGTGAGGCTGTGCACGGTCCGCGGATGCAGTGCGGCGTGCATCGCGGCGAGCCAGCCGCCCTGGCTGCCGCCGACCAGGTTCACCCGTCCGCCGAGCAGTTCGACGGCCTCGGCGAGGACGGCGAGATGGTCGTCGAGGGAGGCGCCGTCGGTGACAGGGCCGGCGGGCGCCCAGTCCAGGCAGTACAGCCGCGACAACCCGCCGCTGCGCAGGGCGGAGACCTGGCTGCGGTCGGAGGACAGGTCGACGATGCACGAGTGTGATCCGGACTGCGGCGGCAGCAGCAGGGTGGGGACGGACTCGGGGGT
>NZ_JAALEH010000133.1:0-10540 GCF_011058195.1 Rhodococcus sp. 14C212
GGACGTGGCGGGGGAGGTGGGCGTGTGGCTCATCGAAGTCTCCTGACTTCTAAAAGAGAGTAGATTTGATTTTAGAAGTCTGACGTAGATTACGTCAAGAAGTTTCTCTTTTAGAAGGGGAGAATCGTGCAGGACGAGTTCGCCGAACAGGCTTCGGGGATCGGTGCGCTGGCAGACGCGGCTCGGCGGTCCCTCTATCGCTACGTCGCCGCACAAGCGGACGCGGTCGGGCGCGAGCAGGCCGCGGCCGCGGTGGGCCTGCCCCTGCACGCAGCGAGGTTCCACCTCGACCGGCTCGTGGCGGAGGGCCTGCTCGAGACGGAGTACCGCAGGCTCTCGGGGCGGACGGGCCCGGGCGCAGGACGGCCGTCGAAGCTCTATCGGCGCTCGTCGCGCGAGCTGTCGATCTCCCTGCCCGAGCGGCGCTACGACCTCGCCGGGGAGGTTCTGGCGGCTGCGATCGAACGGTCGATGCGCGACTCGGTGCCCATCGCGGAGGCGGTGCGGACCGCTGCCGCCGAGCACGGCCGGCGTATTGCCGCGAATGCGGCCACCCCGGCCGTGCCCGCCGGGGCGGAGAACGGCCCCGCGGACGCGGGAGGTACCGACCTCGAACGCCTGGCGCGGGTGCTCGCCCGGCACGGCTACGAGCCGCGCCTGTTCGGCGACGGGCAGATCCGGTTGGCGAACTGCCCGTTCGACCGGCTGGCGAACGAGCACCGCGAACTGGTCTGCGGGATGAACCTCGCCCTGCTCGACGGGGTCGTCGCCGGACTCGGGACCGACCGGCTCTGCGCGGAACTCGCCCCGGAACCGGGGTTCTGCTGCGTCCGGATCCGGGGCGTAGAGCGGTGAATCGTCGCGGTTCCGGGCGTCAGAGCCCGAGCGCCGCGGCGACCTCCCGCAGGGCCGGAACCGGGTCGTCCCGCATCGGCAGGGCCTGGACCGCGACGTGATCCGCCCCGGCGTCGAGGTGCTCCCGCAGACGCGTCGCGATGTACTCCGCGTCGCCGTGCGCGACGAGCGCGTCGACGACCCGGTCGGTGCCGTCGTTGTCGAGTTCCTCGGAGGTGAAGCCGGTGCGTTCCAGATTCGCGCGGTAGTTGCGCAGCTGCAGATACGGGTTGGCCACGGCCTTGCGGCCGATGGTGCGGGCCGTGGCGACGTCGGTGGACAGCACGATCTTCTGCTCGGGGGCGAGCACGGCGCCCGGGCCGAGAACGGCGCGCGCCTCGCGGGTGTGCTCGGGGGTGGTGAGATAGGGGTGGGCCCCGGCGGCCCGGTCCGCGGACAGCTTCAGCACCTTCGGTCCCAGCGCCGCGAGCACCCGCCGCGCCTCGGGTACACCCTCACGGTCGAGCACGTCCAGGTACTCGACCAGTGCCGCGTACGGCTTGCGGTACGTCTCACCGTGCGCCTCGGGGTGGCCGACGCCGACACCGAGCAGGAAGCGGCCGGGATGGCGTTCCTCGAGCCGGTGGTAGGAGGCGGCGATCTCGTCGGCGGGGGCGGTCCAGATGTTGACGATGCCGGTGGCCACGACGATGTTCTCGGTGGCGTCGAGGAGGCGTTCGGCCACCTCGAGGTCGGCGGGCGGCGAACCGCCGATCCAGATCGTGCCGTAGCCGAGCTCCTCGATCTCGGCCCCGGTCTCCGGTGGGAGGCCGGTCGCGTGCCGCCAGACGCCGAAGCGGCCGAGCGGGGGAGTCTGCGTCGTGTTCTCTGCCTTCGTCGAATCCGTCACGCCGGGTCCAACCTCCGTCGCCGCCGGTTTCATTCCGGGCGGTCGATCGGTGACGGTCGGCCCGGACCGCGGCCCTGGATGATCGTCCAAACCCCTCCGCCGGACCGCGGCCGGCTTTGTAGCTGCGGGCGTCCCGGGAACCGTCCCGCCTGCGCGAGGGTGGAGGCACCGGAACGAAGGAGGCTCCCGTGCCGTACACCGTCGCCGAGTTCGACGCCCTGCCGGAACCCGAGGCCGTCGCGCTGCTGACGACCTGCTGCGCCGGCGCGACCTGGGCCGCCCGGGTGGCCGCCGGACGCCCGTACGGCGACCGTCACGCCCTGCTCGACGCCGTGTCCGTCGCGATCGCGGGTCTCGACGACCACGGCCGGGCGGAGGCCCTGGCCGGGCATCCGCGCATCGGGGAACCTTCGGAGAGCGCGTCGTCGCAGCGGGAGCAGTCGGCCGTCGCCACCGCCGACGCCCGGATGCTCGCCGCCCTCGCCGCCGGCAACCGTGCCTACGAGGACAGGTTCGGGCACGTGTACCTCGTGCGTGCGGCGGGGCGGTCCGCCGCCGAGCTGCTCGACATCCTCCACCGCCGCCTCGGTAACGATCCCGCCACCGAGGGCGCGGAGGTGTGCTCCGCCCTGGCCGACATCACCCGGCTCCGGCTCGAACGTCTCGTGCTCGACGAGGCCGACGCCGCGTCCCGCGGGAGCCTGCGATGAGCACCCTCGGCACGCACGTGCTCGACGCCACCACCGGGACGCCGGCAGCCGGAGTGCACGTCGTCCTGGCCGACGCGGACGGCACCGTCCTCGGGACGGGACGCACCGACGCCGACGGCCGGATCAGCGCACTGACCGACGGGCCCCTGCCGCCCGGCACCTACACCCTCACCTTCGGCGCGGGTGACTGGTTCGCCGAGCGTGACATCGACTCCTTCTATCCGGAGGTCGTCGTCACCTTCCGGATCTCTTTGTCCGGCAAGCACGTCCACGTGCCGCTGTTGCTGTCCCCGTTCGCCTACTCCACCTACCGCGGGAGCTGACCCCATGACCGAACTGACCGGCAAGATCGTCCTCGGACCGCACCAGTACGGAAAGGCCGAGAACCGCGTGGTGCGGATCCGCCGCGACACCCCGCGGCACGAGATCCGCGACATGAACGTCTCGTCCTGCCTGCGCGGTGACTTCGGTGCCGCGCACCTCGAGGGCGACCAGGGGACCGTCCTGCCCACCGACACCCAGAAGCAGACGATCTACGCCTACGCCAAGGAGAAGGGCGTCGACTTCGTCGAGACCTACGCCCTCGCCCTCGCGCGGCACTTCGTCGACGACGTCGAACCCGTCCACTCGGCCCGGATCGAGATCGAGGAATACGCCTGGGAGCGAGTCGTCGTCGACGGCGTGGGGCACGACCACACCTGGACCCGGAAGGGCTCCGAGGTACGCACCGCCGCGGTGACCGTCCAGGGCTCCGGCCCGGCGCGCCGCGAATGGGTGATCGGCGGGCTGAAGGACCTCGTCGTGCTCAAGTCCACCGGCTCCGAGTTCGCCGGGTTCCTCACCGACCCGTACACGGTCCTCGAGCCGACCCACGACCGGGTGATGGCGACGAGCCTCGTCGCGAAATGGCGGTTCACCACGACCGACGTCGACTGGGACGCCACCTACGCCGGGATCAAGGCGACCATGCTCGAGCGGTTCGCGAACCTTCGGTCGAAAGCATTGCAGCAGACTCTTTTCGAGATGGGACGCGCCGTGCTCGAGATGTACCCGTTCGTCGCCGAGATCCGGCTCTCGGCCCCCAACAAGCATCACTTCGTCTACGACCTCGAGCGGTTCGGCGTGGCCAACGACAACGAGGTCTTCCACGCCGACGACCGGCCGTACGGCCTCATCCAGGCGACGGTGCAGCGCGAGGACGCCCCCGCCGCCGGGATCGCCTGGGACGCCTACACCGGCGCCGTCTGACGCGCCCTCACGCCAGGGCCCGCACGGCGAGGTACACGTCGAGCCGGTCGCCGATGCGTCCCAGATCGCGGCCGGTGAGCGCCTCGACGCGTCCGATCCGGTAGCGGACCGTGTTCAGGTGCACGTGCAATCGGTCCGCCGTGCGGCGCCAGGAGCCGTCGCAGTCGAGGAACGCCTCGAGCGTGGCGAGCAGCCCGGCGTCGGTGCGCCGGTCGTGCTCGAGCACGGGCCCGAGGATGCGCCCGGCGAACGCGCGGCGCAGCTGGTCGGGAACGGCGGTGAACAACCCGAGCGCGGAATCGAGCTCGGCCGCCCGCACGCACACCGCCCCCGCGTCGTCGCGCGCCGCGGCGACGGCAGCGACCGCGGAACGCACCGCCCCGTCAACGGATTCGCCTGTGCCGCAGGCACTGACACCGGCGAGCAGACGAGCCCGGGGCAGCGCGGGCGCGAGGCGCCCCAGGCGCCGTCGCAGCACGGCAACCACCTCGGACTCCTCCCCGTCGACCAGCGCGACGACGCGCCCGGCGACGTCCACGGTGGTGACGGCGCCGGACAACGCGTCCTGCACGGCGGCCCGGATCGCGGCGCGCTGCTCCGGGGTGCCGGCGGGGGCGCGGTCGACCACCACGGCGATCGGTGATCTGCCGCAGTCGATGTCGCCTCCGGGGGGCGTCCGGTCCGCGGCCTCCCACCCGAGCCGGCGGCGTTCCTCCCGCCGCACCCGGTCGAGGGCCGCCACCGCGGCGAGTTCGCCGAAGGCGTCGAGGCACTCCGCGTCGGGGGTGCCGGCGTGCCGGACCACGAGGTACCACGAGCCGATCCGGTCGGCGAATCCCGAACCGACGGGCAGCACCGTGTATCCCCCCGCCACCTCGGCGGGCAGGCGATCGACGGTCAGCGCGGTCCTCGTGAGGGCGTCGACGTCCTCGTCGGGCAGGGGACCGGCGCCGGCGACGGGCATCCCGGTGGCGGTGAGCAGCCACGCCGACACCCCGAACTCCCGGGCGGTCCGGTCGGTGAGTTCATCGAGGCTGCACCCGTCGGCGACCGCGGTGAGCAGTCGTCGCTGCCGGGCCAGGCCGGTCTGCAACCGGTCCATCCGCGCCCCGGCCATCCGGCCGGTCATGTACTCGATGACCCGGCTGAACGGCACCTCCTCGGGCACCGAGAGCAGCGGTATCCCGTGCCGGACGCAGGCCTCGACCACGTCGGACGGCACCTGCCCGTGCAGCGCCTCCCCGGCGGCGAGGGCGGAGACCCCGGCGCGGGCGAGCAGCGTGACGAACAGGTCCGCATCCGCCGCGGTGCGCCGCCAGACGAGGCCGGTGAACACCAGCGATCCCGCGCTCACGTAGCGGGTGGGGTCGGGCATGTCGGTGGTGCACGCCCGCAGCACGGGGCGGGTGAGCGCATCGGATTCACCGTGCAGCAGGCGGATTCCCAGCTCCGGTGCGTCGAGGACATCCTGTAGCAGCACGGCGTTCACCTCCGGGTGACGGGTTTGGACGATCGCACAATACGAAGCCGATATTTCGGTTCCGTTTCGTGTGTGCCGACCGGGATGTTGCGGTTTCCGGGGGCGTTGACTGGGACCGTCGACGAGCGGGAGGAGCAACGCCGATGCAGCCGAACACCACCCGGCCGATCGTGATCCGGGGCGCGCACGTGGTGACGATGGACGCCGGACGGGCCGAGTACCGGCGCGGGCATGTCGTCGTCGAAGGCAACCGGATCGTCGCCGTGGGCGCCGGCGAGCCACGCGGCTACGACGACGCCACCCTCGTGGACGGCACCGGCTGCGTGCTGACGCCCGGCCTGGTGAACACCCACCACCACCTGTACCAGTGGATCACCCGGGGCCTCGCCGTCGATCACACCCTCTTCGAGTGGCTGACGACGCTGTACCCCGTCTGGGGCGGGATCGACGCCGACGCCGTACACGTCGCGGCGAAGGGAGCCCTCGCCCACCTCGTGCGCACGGGCTGCACCACCAGCACCGACCACCACTACATGGTCCCGCGCGACGGCGGCGACGTCTTCGGCGCCGAGATCGCCGCGGCCGCGGACGTCGGCATCCGGTTCCACCCGTGCCGCGGGTCCATGGACCTCGGCGCAAGCGCGGGCGGCCTGCCGCCGGACCACGTCGTCGAGGACCTCGACACCATCCTCGTCGAGAGCCAGCGGGCCGTGGAGCGGTGGCACGACCCGTCGTTCGGGTCCATGCTGCGGATCGCGCTCGCACCGTGCTCGCCGTTCTCGGTGAGCACGGAGTTGCTGAAGCAGTCCGCGGTGCTCGCCCGCGATCTGGGGGTGCGGCTGCACACCCACCTCGCGGAGACCCTCGACGAGCAGGACTTCTGCATGGAGCGGTTCGGCTGCAATCCGGTGCAGTACATGGAGTCGCTCGACTGGACGGGCCCCGACGTCTGGTATGCGCACGCCGTGCACCTGGACGACCGCGACATCGGGGTGCTCGCCGCCTCGGGCACGGGTGCGGCGCACTGCCCGACGTCCAACGCCCGCCTCGGTGCCGGCATCGCCCGCACCGCCGACCTGTACGCGGCGGGGGTGCCGCTCGGCCTCGGGGTCGACGGGGCGGCGAGCAACGAGTCGTGCTGCATGCTCGAGGAGGCCCACCACGCCGCGCTGTTCGCCCGCGCCCGCAGCGGGCCGCGCGCGATGACGGTCCGGCAGAGCCTGGAACTGGCGACCGTCGGCGGGGCGCGGGTCCTCGGCCGGGAGAACGAGATCGGCTCCCTGGAGGTCGGCAAGCTCGCCGACCTCGCGCTGTGGCGGATCGACACGCTCGCCCATGCGGGCATCACCGATCCCGTCGCGGCGCTCGTGCTCGGCTCCCAGCCGCCGCTCGAGCTGCTGCTGATCGACGGCCGCGAGGTGGTGCGCCGCGACGAGGTGCGCACCGTCGACGAGACGTCGGTGGCCGCGGAGGTTGCCGCCGCGCACGACGCGCTGGTGGCGAAGGCGGGGTGAGCGCATGGACCTGCACACCGTTACCGAATACGACATAGCCGGTACCCGGGAGGATCTCGTCGTCGACGCCGCTACGGCGTTCGTCGGCGGCGGGACGTGGCTGTTCTCCGAGCCGCAGCCGCACCTGCGCCGGCTGCTGGACCTGTCCGGGCTGCGCTGGCCCGCTCTGACCGTCACCGGCGCCGGTCTCGAGATCGCGGCCACCTGCACCGTGGAACGCCTCGCCGCGCTGTCGGACACCGAAACATGGCCGAGCGCAGCGCTGTTCCGTCAGTGCGCGGCGGCACTGCTCGCCTCGTGGAAGATCTGGAAGCGTGCCACCGTCGGCGGCAACGTCTGCCTCTCGTTCCCGGCGGGGGCGATGATCTCGCTGGCCACGGCGCTCGACGCTGCCGCCCTGATCTGGGCACCGGACGGCACGGAGCGCCGGATTCCCGTGCAGCAGTTCGTCACCGGGAACGGCACGAATCTGCTCGGACCGGGCGAGGTACTGCGCAGCATGCACGTCCCCGCGGCGGCGCTGGCGTCGCGCACCGCGTTCCGCAAGATCGCGCTCGCCCCGCTCGGCCGCTCCGGGGCGGTGGTGATCGGCCGCGCCGGCCCCGACGGCGCCTTCACGCTGTCGGTGACCGCCGCGACCGTGCGGCCCTACGTGTTCCGTTTCCCCGAGCCGCCCACGCCCGGTGAACTCGCCGACGCGCTGCATACCGGTGTGCCGGCGGACGCGTACTTCACCGACGCCCACGGCGCCGCCGACTGGCGCCGCGCCGTCACCGCCGTCCTGGCCGACGAGATCCGGGAGGAACTGTCGTGAGGTTCACCGTCAACGGCCGCGAACTCGACGCCGACCCCCGCCCGGGGCAGTGCTTGCGCACGCTCCTGCGTGAGCACGCCCATTTCGAGGTCAAGAAGGGGTGCGACGCCGGCGACTGCGGCGCCTGCTCGGTCCTCGTCGACGGAGAGGCGGTGCACTCGTGCGTCTTTCCCGCCGCGCGTGCCGGCGGCCACGCCGTGACCACCGTCGCCGGCCTCGGCACCGGTGACGATCTGCACCCGCTGCAGCAGCGGTTCGTCGACGCCGCCGGGTTCCAGTGCGGATTCTGCACGGCCGGAATGATCGTCACCGCCGCCACCCTGACCGACGACGATCTGACGGACCTGCCGAACCGGCTCAAGGGGAACCTGTGCCGGTGCACCGGCTACCGATCCGTCGACGACGCGCTGCACGGCGTCACCAACGTGGAGGCACCCGGGGCCGGGCCCTCCTGCGGGCGGTCCCTGCGCGCCCCGGCCGCCGCGCGGGTGGTGACCGGTACCGAGCCCTACACCTTCGACACCGCCGTCGCCGGTGTGCTGCACGTCGCCGTGCTCGGCAGCCCGCACGCCCACGCACGGATCGTCTCGATCGACACGACCGCCGCGGAGGCACTGCCCGGCGTGCACGCGGTGCTCTGTCACCGCGACGCCCCGGCCGTCGCGTACTCCACGGCCCGTCACGAACACCGGGACGACGACCCCGACGACACCGTGCTGTTCGACCGGATCCTGCGCCACCACGGGCAGCGGGTCGCGGCCGTCGTCGCCGAGACCCCGGCGCTCGCGCAGGAAGGGTGTCGCCTGCTCGCCGTCGAATACGAGGTGCTGCCGTACGTCCTGGACCCGGACGAGGCGCGCCGGCCCGGCGCTCCGCTGCTGCACGCGGACAAGGGACCCGAGACGCGCATCGCCGATCCGTCGCGCAACCTCGTCGCCGAACTGCACGGCGAGGTCGGTGACGTCGACGCCGGTGTCGCCGCGGCCGCCGCCGTCGTGCGCGGCCGGTGGCAGACGCAGCGCGTGCAGCACACGCACCTCGAGACCCACGGCGCCATCGGATGGATCGACGGCAGCGGTGATCTCGCGACCGGGGGCCGCCTGGTGATCCGCAGTTCCACGCAGGTGCCGTTCCTCGTCCGCGACGAGCTGTGCCACATCTTCGGTCTCGACCGCGAACGGGTACGGGTGTTCGCCGCGCGCGTGGGCGGCGGCTTCGGTGCCAAACAGGAGATGCTCGCCGAGGACGTCGTCGCGGCGGCGGTCCTGCGCACCGGACGTCCGGTGCAGTGGGAGTTCACCCGCACCGATCAGCTCACCGTCGCGCCGTGCCGGCACCCGATGCGCGTGGACGTCACGGTCGCGGCCGGCGCCGACGGCGTCCTCACCGCCCTGGCCGTCGATGTGCTCTCCGACGCGGGCGCCTACGGAAACCACTCGGCGGGAGTGATGTTCCACGGATGCGGCGAATCCGTCGAGGTGTACCGGTGCCCGAACAAGCGGGTCGACGCCGAGGCCGTGTACACCAACAACCGGCCCTCCGGTGCGTTCCGCGGCTACGGGCTGGGGCAGATCATCTTCGCAATCGAGTCGGCGATGGACGAGCTCGCCGTCGAACTCGGCATGGACCCGTACGAGCTGCGGCGGCGCAACGTCGTCGTGCCCGGCGACGACCTGGTGGGCGCGCACCCGGAGGGCGGCGATCTGGTCTTCGGCAGCTACGGGCTGGACCAGTGCCTGGACCTGGTGCAGGACGCGATGCGCCGAGGCGGTGCCGGGGAACCGGCCGGGCCGCAGTGGCGCGTCGGTGAGGGCATGGCCCTGGCGATGATCGCGTCGAACCCGCCGGGCGGGCACGTCGCCGACACGTCCGTCGAACTGCTGCGCGACGGCACCTATCTCGCGCGGGTCGGCACCGCCGAGTTCGGCAACGGCACCACCACCGTCCACACCCAGATCGCCGCCACCGAGCTGGCCACCCATCCCGACCGCATCCGGATCCGTCAGTCCGACACCGACGTCACCACCCACGACACCGGTGCGTACGGATCGTCGGGGACGGTCGTCGCCGCCAAGGCGCTGCTCGCCGCCGCGCGGGAACTGCGCCGGCGGATGGTCAAACTCGCCGGACAGATCACCGGCACCGACCCCGACGACGCGGTGCCCGAGGCGGACGGGGTGCGTGCGGGCGGCCGCGTCGTCACCCCTGGCGAACTGCTCGACGCGGCCGGCGGCACGCTGCGGGCCGAGGGCAGCCACGGCGGCCTGCCCCGCTCGCTGTCGTTCAACGTGCAGGCCTTCCGCGTCGCCGTCGACGTGCGCACCGGCGAGCTGCAGATCCTGCAGTCGGTGCAGGCCGCCGACGCCGGCGTCGTGGTCAACCCCGAGCAGTGCCGCGGCCAGGTGGAGGGTGGTGCCGCGCAGGCGATCGGGGTCGCGCTGTACGAGGAACTCGTCACCGACGACGCCGGCCGCGTCGTCACCGATGCGCTGCGGAACTACCACATTCCGCAGTACGCCGACCTGCCCCGCACCGAGGTGTACTTCGCCGACACCTACGACGCGCTCGGCCCGATGGGCGCGAAGTCGATGAGCGAGGCGCCCTTCAACCCGGTGGCACCCGCGCTGGCGAACGCGGTGCGCCGCGCGATCGGGATCCGGCCGCACGAGCTGCCGCTCTCCCGCGACCGGATCTGGCGGCTGCTGCAGTGACCGGGCCGTGCCCGTCCGCCCGTGCCCGTCCGCCCGTGCCGAGCGAATGTATCGCTCACTCGATCAGTCCGACGGAACGATACATTCGCTCAGGTGTGGCGGCGCCGCAGCAGCAGGTAGACGATCAGGGCCACCAGCGCCGACACGGCCACTGCCGGGCCGACGCGCTTGAGCACGGACCCGCGGGCGTACTGCATCAGGTCCAGCGGCGCGGCCTCGGTGGGCTGTGGTGCCGCCGTCACCGGCACGGCCGGGGTCACCTCCGGGGCCCCGCCCGCCGGGGGTGGGGGCGCGACGGCCTCCGGCGTCGGCACCGGGG
>NZ_JAALEH010000134.1:0-10445 GCF_011058195.1 Rhodococcus sp. 14C212
CCGGCTTGACCGTGCCCGCGGCGGTGGTGAGCATCGGGAAGAACCGCGTCGACTCCGTCGCGGCGACCAGCACCGACTTGTACCCGGCGACGTTCGCCTGCGACGACAGCGCGTCCATCACCTGCGCGCGGGAGATGCGCGGGATCGACTCGACGGCGAACGCCTGCACCCCGGCGGCGGCCAGCGCCGGGATCTGGTTCTCGGCGTTGCGCGGGGCGAGGAACCCGATCAGCGTCTGCCCGGACCGCATCCGGGCGACCTCGGCGTCCGACGGCGGCGCCACCTTGAGCACCACATCCGCCGACCACGCATCCCCGATCCGCGCCCCGGCCTCGGCGTAGGCCTCGTCCGGGATCAGCGCACCGAGCCCGGCCCCGGACTCGACGACCACGTCGAGCCCCTTCTTGATCAACGACGGGACGATCATCGGCACCAGCGCGACCCGCCGCTCGCCGTCGTTGGTTTCCCGAACGACGCCGACGGTGGGTCGCGCTGTCACCGCGCGTCCCGTACCCATATCCTCGGTTTCCAAAGTTTTCGACTCCTGCGTTGAATCGGCACCTCACCGCGATGAGCGGCGGGTCTTGTGCGACGAGCGGCCGACTCGGGCCGTGCACGATGGGCGATGAGCCTAGTCAGACCTACCGCGCCCCGGACAGGGGCGCAACCGCTGGGTTTCGTCTGAATCGAGTCCGAACAGTCGGTCGATGCCAGAATGTGAGGTAGTTCACTTCACAATTCTGCCGTAACGGCGGTGAGGGAGGAGGGGCGAGTCCATGGCACGTCGCAGTGTCGTCGTCGAGCGCGTGTACGACCATCCGGGAGACGAGGAGGCGTTCCGGGTGTTCGTCGACCGGCTGTGGCCGCGGGGGCTGCGCAAGGACGCCTTCCATCACGACGACTGGGCCAAGGACCTGGCGCCGTCGACCGGACTGCGCAAGTGGTACGCGCACGACGCGTCGCAGTTCGCCGAGTTCCGCGACCGGTACCTCACCGAACTGGACGGCCCGGACGCGCGTGCAGCCCTGGCGCGCCTCGACGACTTGGCCGACGGCCGGTCCGTCGTCCTGCTCACCGCCACCCGGGACGTCGAGCACAGCGGCGCCGCCGTCCTCGCGGAGCGGATGCGGGGTGCGCGGTGAACGACGTGCCCGACGCCGGCGGCGACCCCGTGTGCTGGATGCACCGGGTCTGCCCCAACTGTGGCTTCTTCCTCGAGGAACCGGAGGCCCCGTGCCCACGGTGCGGCGCCGTCCTCCGGCACGACGAGGAGAGTACGGGCGAGTCCGGCTCCAGCCCCCTACCCTGACCCGATGACCACTGTCCCCGCGCGGATCCTCGATCTGGCCCGGCCCGCACGACGGGTCGCCGTGCTCACGGGAGCCGGAATGTCCGCCGAAAGCGGCGTGCCGACGTTCCGCGACGCGCAGACCGGCCTGTGGGAGCACTTCGACCCGGCCGACCTGGCGACCCCGGAGGCGTGGGACCGCGATCCCGCGTCGGTGTGGGCCTGGTACCAGTGGCGCGTGGCCCTGGTTCGACGGGTGCAGCCGAACGCCGGGCATCGGGCCCTGACCCGCTGGGGGTGCACCGTGGACCTGTCGATCGTCACGCAGAACGTCGACGACCTGCACGAGCGGGCCGGCAGCGCGGTGCTCGCGCATCTGCACGGCAGCCTGTTCTCGCCGCGGTGCGCCGAGTGCGGCATCCCCGCCGACCTGCCCGAGGCCCCCACCGAGCCGGTCGCCCGCCTCGCTCCACCGGACTGCGGCGCGTGCGGCGGCGACGTGCGGCCCGGGGTGGTGTGGTTCGGCGAGCCGCTGCCGACCGGACCGTGGGAGGCGGCCACCGCCTCCGTGCTGACCGCCGACGTGGTGTTCGTGGTCGGCACGTCGGGGATCGTGTATCCGGCCGCCGGCCTGCCCTCGCTGGCCCGCCGGCACGGCATCCCCGTCGTCGAGGTCAACCCCGAACAGACCGACCTGTCCGACCGGGTGGACGAGGTGTGGCGCACCACCGCAGCGGTCGGCCTGCCGCAACTCGTCGCAGCGGTCGCCGCGGAGCAGACGCCCCGCCTACAGTGAGCGGGTGAGCTCCTGTGTGTTCTGCGCCATAATTCGCGGCGACGCTCCGGCCGTGCGGGTGTACGAGGACGACGACGTGGTGGCCTTCCTCGACTTCCGGCCGATCGCCCGCGGCCACACGCTGGTGGTGCCGCGGGTCCACGCGCCCCGGCTCGACGATCTCGAGCCCGAGCACGGCGCCGCGCTGTTCCGGGCCGGGCAGCGCATCGCCCGGGGCGTGCAACGCTCGGATTTCGCCGCGGACGGCGCCAACCTGGTGTTCAACGACGGCCGGTCCGCCTTCCAGACCGTCTTCCACGCGCATCTGCACGTGCTGCCGCGGTGGCGCGGCGACAAGCTGCGCCTCGCGGCGGGACTGCTGCGGCGCCGACCCCACGACCCGGAGGCCACCGGTGCGGCGATCCGCGCCGGCCTGGCCCGTCTCGAAGCGGAGGACGCACTGTGACACACAGAAACACCACGACACACGGAAACACCACGGCCGGAGGCCCCGCCGGAGCGGACACGAACGCCGCGCCGGAGTTCCCGGTCGAGCCGATCCGCGCGCTGCTCCTCGAGCAGTTCGGGGTCATCGGCGAGCTGCTCACCGAGGTACACGGGGACACCTGGTACACGCCCACGTCGCTGCCCGGCTGGACGGTCAAGGACATCACGGCACACCTGATCGGGACCGAGTCGATGCTCGCCGGCATCGAGGCGCCGCACGTCGAGATCGACGTGCACGCCCTCGGCCACGTCCGCAACGAGATCGGCGCCTTCAACGAACGGTGGATCGAGTCCCTCCGCGGCACGCCCGGCGACGAGGTGCTCGCGCGGTACC
Source organism: Rhodococcus sp. 14C212 (assembly GCF_011058195.1). Classification (NCBI taxonomy): domain Bacteria; kingdom Bacillati; phylum Actinomycetota; class Actinomycetes; order Mycobacteriales; family Nocardiaceae; genus Rhodococcus; species Rhodococcus sp. 14C212. Next base: position 2,905 of record NZ_JAALEH010000134.1, read on the forward strand.
GGGAGATCGTCGCGCGCCGGCAGGAGCAACTCGGGGCCATGACCCAGAAGGACTTCGACGAACCGGCGATGACCCCCGTGGGGCAGGCCACCTACGGCCGTTTCATGCGCATCCGCGTCTTCGACTGCTGGATGCACGAACTCGATCTGCGCGACGCGCTCGGCGTGCCCGGCGGCGAGGGCGGCGCCCGCGCCGAGCTCGCGGCCGCGGAGATCTTCGGGGCGCTCGCGTTCGTCGTCGGCAAGCGCGGCAAGGCTCCCGACGGGGCGCGGATCACGTTCGAGCTGAGCGGCCCGCTGGCCCGCACCCTCCACGTCGAGGTGGACGGCCGGGCCGCGGTCGTGCCGGCCCTGTCCGGGCCGGCGACGAGCACCGTGGCGATGGATTCGCGGCTGTTCGTGCGGCTCGCCGGCGGACGCACGCACGCGTTCGACCGTCTCGACGAGATCACCCTCGGCGGTGACACGACGGTGGGCCGGCGGATCGTCGACCACCTCGCCTTCACCATCTGATCGGCGGCTTCGTGCGGCTGTTCCTGTCGTCGTACCGGTTCGGCACGGATCCCGGGCTGCTCCTCGGGGTCACGCGGGGGCCGTGCCCGATCGCGGTGATCGCGAACGCGGCCGACGCATGGCCGCCCCGGGCCCGGGACTCGGCGGTGGCGAGCGAGCTGGCGCCGCTGCGTGCGCTCGGATACGAACCCACCGAGGTGGATCTGCGGGACCATGCCGGTGCCCCCGGCGGCCTGCGGGCGGCGCTGTCCCCGTTCGGAGCGTTGTGGGTGCGCGGCGGCAACACGTTCGTGCTGCGCGCGCGACTCGCCCTGTGCGGGGGCGACGAGATCCTCACGGACCTGGTCCGTTCCGGTGCACTGGCCTACGCTGGATACAGCGCAGGGGCGTGCCTTGTGACGCCGTCCCTGCGCGGTCTCGAATTCTCCGACGATCCCGGCGAGGTCGACGCGGTCTGCGGGGTTCCGGCCCGCTGGGACGGTCTCGGGTGGGTGGACTACGCGATCGTCCCGCACGCCGGGGACTCGCCCCTGGCCGACGCGGGCGTCGCGCGGACGCTGGACTTCCTCACTCGCGAGCGGCTGCCGTTCCGGGCGCTCGGCGACGACGAGGTGATCGTCGTGGACGAGTCCTGAGGCTCCGTGCCGGTGCCGTGGCTCACGGCCCGTTGCTCGCGCGGACGAACGGCGCGAACCGGTCGAGGGAGACCCAGGCCGTGCGGCACCGGCGGGCGGTGACCTCGTCGGCGCGCGCGAGCAGGATGTCGAGGAGTTCGCGGGGATTGTCCCGCCAGTGCAGGGCGAGTTGCCGTTCCTCCTCGTCCGACAGCGCCGCGAACCTGCTCGCCGCGGCGGCCCAGTCCGCCACGTTCCCGTGGTGAAGGCTCTCCAGCGCGTTGTAATCAACTCGCCGCGAAAGGAATTCGTCGGACAAAGCGCGGACGAGTTTCGCGTCCGGCAGCGCGGATGCGGTCATACGGCACCTCCTTCGAACGACCGTTGACGTTAGTGACCTGCGACAACCACCCGATCGCGCGGCCGGAACGATTCGATAACAGAGTGACTGGTGGGACTGATGTGACTTCCGCTGATAGGATCCGTACGGTGGAGACACTGACCGACCTGCTCACGAGCGGTGCGGCACCCTGGTGGGCCGTACCGGTGGGACTCGCGGCGGGCGTGCTCCTCGGCGTCCTCGCCACCCGGATCGGCGCGCGATCCCCGCGACGGAATGCCGCCGGGGCCGCGCCCCTGCGGGCGGCCGATCGCGCGCTGCAGGTCCGCTTCCTGCACGCCGCCGACAGCGTCTACAACCACCTGTTCGAGGCGGATCACTCCGCCCTCGCCGAGGCCGACCTCGCCGAGGCCCTGCAATCCGACGACCTGCACCTGCGCTCGGTCGCCCGCGGCATCGTCGACCTCGACGCGATCGTCAACGAGATGCGGCTGTCCGCCCCCGATCCGGTGCTCGCCGCGGCCGTCGCCCTCTTCGAATACCTCACCGCGGTCTCGAGCGACGGGACCGACGACCTCGATGCGTTCCGGGACCGCTACCTGACCCGCAAGTCCGCGTTCGTCGACGCCGTCCGCGCCGCCCACCCGCCGGCCGGCCCGGTCCCCGTATGAGCCCGTCTCCACTGTCGACTGCATCGCGTCACCACCACCACGTCACCGCTCACGTCACGCGGGGCCCGCCCTCGACACAGGTCCACAACCGGAACATCGCAGCCCACGCCGATCGCATTACCGACGCCGCGGGCGGATCCCACAGCCGGCGCGACGGCCGGTAGGGTCGTTGGCGTGACCAACGACGAGCACCGCATCGAACATCACGCCGAGCAGTCCCGGTTCGCGTTGTACACCGGCGACACTCTCGCCGCGTTCGCCGACTACACCGACTCGGACGGTGTGCGCGACTTCGACCACACGGTCACCCAGCCCCGATTCCGCGGTCACGGGCTCGCCGCCGAGGTGGTCCGCCACGCCCTCGACGCCACCCGTTCGGAGGGCCTGAAGATCGCGGCCTCCTGCTGGTACGTCGCGCAGTTCCTCGACGCGAACCCCGAATACCGGAACTGACTCGCCGAGGCGCGCGCCCGCCTCGACCAACGCCGAGGCGACCGCCTCGCTCAGCGGGCGCCGGTCTGCCGGGCGGGGGCGTTCCCGGCGCGCAGGCGCACGCCCAGCGCGACGAGCGCGGGGAAGACGACCAACCAGAGAATGCCCCTCTGCACGAGACCCGCGACGTCGTGCAGGGGCGCGTCGTCGGGCAGCACCAGCACGACCATGAGCGGGACGCCGGCTGCAGCGACGAGCCCCGCACCGAGCACGTAGCGTGACAGCGCCGGGAACCGCCCGTCGCGCGCGAGACGGCGCGACGTCACGACCAGGCCGAGCGCGATGCACGAGAAGAACGTGAAGCCGGAGACGAAGTGATAGCCCGGGTCGTAGGTGACCCCCGCCGCGTCCTCCCGCAGCGGGAACACCGCCGCGATCAGTGCGCCGACGCCGGCGAGACCGATCAGCACCGGGCCGAGGACGCCCGCCGGTCCCCGGTACACGGCGACGGCGAAGAGCAGCAGCAGCATTCCGAGCACCACGAAGTTGATCTGCTGGATCCAGCCGTTCGGGCCGGCTTCGAGCGCGCTGATCGTTTCCGCTGTCGGGCTGTACTCACCCCGCCGGGCCGCCTGCTGCGCCAGCACCACCACGGTGAAGAGAAGGGGCGCGACGATCCCCGCGATTGCGGCGGCTCGCCCAGGGACCAGCCGCGTACCGGGTCCGGCGCCGACGTGTGTGCTCATGACCGCTCCTGACCGAGTCCGAATCTGCCGTCGCAGAGGACGTTAGGAGCACCGACGGTGACCGGCATCGGAAGGATTGCCCATCGGGCTCGCCTCGGGATGGGAACTTCGACCCATCGCCCGGCGGGCGCCAGCGGTGCTGACGGTGCCTACCGCAACCGGCGGACCCGGAGCCTCGATGTATCCGTCGAGCAGGACGAACTGCGTCAGGGACGCACCGCGGTCGCCGTCCCGGTGCGCGACGACGGCGTCGGGATCGTGGGATGCCTCGCGGCGATCGGCGGCACCGGACGCATCCGCACCGACGACCGGGATCTGATCGATCTGCTCCACGAGTACGCCGGGCGCCTGCGGCTGCCCGGCGCGGCGCGGCGCCCGTGAGCGGGTCCACGCGCCGGTCAGCGGGACGCGTGCAGATTCCGGGCGGTCGGCGACGTCTCGACCGAGGCCGGGTCCGGTTCGGTGCCGAGGATCCGGTCGGCGGTGCCCGCGGTGGTGACGGTGAACCAGTAGTGCTCGTTCTTGAAATGGTGGTGCCGGTGGTGGCGCCACACCGCGCGGTAGGGCCGCGAGCTCGGGCGGTAGTCCGTGTGGATGAGGTAGTGCGTCCACTCGTAGATCAGGCCCAGGATGCCGACGGTCACCAGGAACGTCAGTGCCAGGCCGGCCCTGGGAAAGACCAGCCATGCGCCCGCGACGAGAACCGGCAGCAGCCACACCAGGGTCTGCCGGGGAATGAAGATCAGCGGCACGTCGCGCGGATCGCAGTGGTGCTCGCGGTGCTTGCGGGCCAGCAGCGAATCCAGCGTCATCCCGGCGATCCGGCGCGGCCGCCAGTGCAGGATGCCGACGTGGATCACCCATTCCACCAACGGGAACACCAGCAGTACGACCAGGGGGACGAGGGCGTCGGAGACCTGCCAGTCGCCGAGGAGAACCCGCGCGACGATCGCAGCGGCGAGCATCGCGCCGATCATCCACGGCGACGGGTGCCGCGCGAACTCGGCGGCGGCGTCCCGCAGCCCGATCGAGGCGCGACGGCTACGTCGTTCGGTTCGATTCGTGCTCATCTCCGGTTCCTCGCCTCCACGTGTTCCGCATGGTCGATGGCGGTCGTCAGGGCCGATGTGCCCAGGTCGAGCAGTTCTCCGGCGGCGCGTTCGGCGCCGTCCTCGTCGTGGGCGACGATCGCACCGGCGAGCCGTTCGTAGAGGTCGGTGCGGCCGACCTCGGCGAGCAGGACACCGGCCATCGCGGTCATGGCCGGTTCGTAGGCGTTGCGCAGGCTGTTGAAGATCAACCGGAACGCGAAGGAGTCGGCCGTGTCGACGACGCGTTCCCAGAATGCGAGGGCGGCGACCTGCAGCGCGACGGGATCCTCCCCGGCCGCGAGCCGCGTCACGGCCTCGCGCAACCGGGGCTGCGTCTCGTCCGTCGCGCGGGCGGCGGCGAGCCGGGCAACCTGGCAGCCGATGAGGCGTCGGGCCTCGAGAACGCTGCGGACGACGTCCCAGTCGGGCCGGCCGTCGCGCACGAGCAGTCGCGGGAGCAGTTCCGGACCGGCCTGGGTGCGGAAGTCCCGGACCGACGTCGCCTCCCCCTGCCGCACCTCCACCAGACCCGCGTGGGACAGCCGGGAAATCGCCTCGCGGACAGCGGGTCTCGATACGCCGAACGCTTCGGCCAGGTGGCGCTCGCTCGGCAGCGCCGCCCCGGCGGCGAGGTCGCCCCCGAGCACCCGGGCGGCGATCTGGTCATACACCTCGCCGGAGGCGGACTTGCGGGCGATCGGCTCGAACATCACGGACCGACCGTAGGCCGTCGCCCGGCCAGAGGTCAAGTGGTCATACCAGTTTGCTGTCGGCCGAATGTCCGTCGGCCGAATGTCACAGCGGGTCGATCAGAGCGACGCGCTGTGCCATTCGGCCCGCACGGGCCCGCCCGATCAGCTGAAGCCCATCACCTGGTCGCCCCAGACCTCACGCAGCACCCTGTCGGGGTCCGGGACGAGGGTGTCGGTGCTGTCGATCAGCAGGGTCATCCGCTTTCCGGTGTCGTACGGCGCCCAGTGCCGGGACCCGTCCAGGGCGGCGGGCACACCGTGATGCGCGAAGGCCAGCCAGCGGCGCTGGATCCGGCCCGAGACCACCGTCGCAGCCTTGCGGCCGCCGAGCCAGAACGTGGGGTCGCGATCGAGGGTCCCGAAGTTGCCGAAGACGTAGGGCAGTTCGGTGGCGTGGCCGGCGCCGATCCGCGCCGCCTTGAGCATCGGGGTGGCGTGGTCGAACCGGTACACCCACGTCGGCGAGTGGGCGCTGTGCGCGTCGGCGATCCACACCACCGGCATCCGGAACCCGGCGTCCCGCGAAAGCGCCATCGCCCCCGACGTTTTCGTGACGTCCGGATACGCGGAGATGATCTCCGCGATGCGGTCGGGCGGCAGCTCCGGGTGATCCGCGGCGAGCGCGTCGAGCATCGCCTGCACGGAGGCGTCGCTCACCGGCATCAACGGCGACTTCATGAAGCGGAAGATCGACGGCTCGTCCTTGTTGGACCCGATGATCAGGGGAATCCGGTGCGCGAGCCCCTTCTGGAACGCCGCCACCGGATACTTCGGCACCAGGTCGCGATCGACCACCGGCGCCATCGCGAGCGTGCCGGGGAACTTCGTGGGGATCTCACCGACGAGCACGTCGCCGGCATCGGTCAGCGTCTCGTGGGGCATGTCCCGCAGCGCCCACACCCGGGCCGGCGTGAGGTCAAGGATCTCGAGGAACCTCTCGGCGACCCGGGCCGCCCGCTCGGACCCGTATGCCGACGTCGCCGGCGGGCTCTGCGCGATGGCCCGGTGGAACAGGCCCTCGGCGCGGGGCACGGTCATCAGGGTGGTCAGCGACCCACCGCCCGACGACTCGCCGAACACGGTGACCCGGTCGGGGTCGCCCCCGAACGCGGAGATGCAGTCGCGCACCCACTCGAGCGCGGCGATCTGGTCCCGCAACCCGACGTTGGATTCGAAGGTGGTCCCGGCTGTCGAGAACGACGAGAAGTCGAGGAAGCCGAGGGCGCCGAGCCGGTAGTTGACCGTCACCACGACGACGTCCCCGCGCTCGGCGAGCAACCGTCCGTCGTAGATCCGCTGACCCGAGTACCCGAGGACGTAGGCACCGCCGTGGATCCAGACCATCACCGGCCGCGGCTCCCCGTCCGGCTCCGGTGCCCAGATGTTCAGCGAGAGGCAGTCCTCGCCGATCGACAGGCCCGGGTCGATGGGGATGGGATTGTTGCGGCCCTGCGGCGCGATGGGCCCGAACCGGCGTGCGTCGAGCACGTCGGTCCACGGCTCCGGCGGTTCGGGGGCGCGGAAGCGGAGGTCGCCGGCCGCCGGCGCGGCGTACGGGACGCCCTTCCACGCATAGACGGAACCGTCGCGGTAGCCGCGTACGTCGCCGTACTTGCACCCGACGATGAGAGTCTCGGCGTCCACGGTCCCTCCCGAACGAACGGTCTGGGGCCAACGTACCAACAACAGACAGGCTGCACGTGCAGCCCCGTCGGCCCGGCGCCCCGGGCCCCCGCGGGGTGCACCACGCCCGGTGCTATCGTCGCCTCCGTAGACACGGGGTGCTCCGCACACGCGCGGGAGCTGAGATCACACCCGTCGAACCTGATCAGGTAATGCTGACGAAGGGATGTCACGGCATGACCATGCCTGTCCATGCGTCGGGCCCGGAGGGGACCGACCGCTTCACCGATCTGCTGTGGGACCGCACGAAGGTCCTGCGCGAGGCCATCGACGACCTCGAGTTCCTGCGCCGCCTCGGCGACGGGACCCTGCCGCTCGACGCGTTCCGCTTCTACATCGAGCAGGACGCCCTCTACCTCGCCGGCTACGCCAAGGCGCTCGCCCTCCTCGCGGCGAAGGCGCCGGACCCGGGCACGGCCGCGTTCTGGGCCAACAGCGCGGCGACGGCCGCCACCAAGGAATCGACCCTGCACCGGGGTCTGCTCACCGGTGGGGTCCTGCCGCCCGCCGAGGGCGACCCCGCGCACTCCCCCGCCTGCCTCGGCTACGTCTCCTATCTGACCGCCACGGTCGCCACCGATCCGTATCCGGTCGGCGCCGCCGCGGTGCTCCCGTGCTTCTGGATCTACGCCGAGGTCGGCCGCGATCTGGCCGTCCGCGCCGCCGACGTGCTCACGGCGGACCCCACCCACCCCTACGC
>NZ_JAALEH010000135.1:0-10265 GCF_011058195.1 Rhodococcus sp. 14C212
GGGTGGTCGGGGGAGGCTCGGCGGGTCACGCGGATCTCGCCGTCGATGGCGGTGACCGACAAAGTCAGTCGTGCGGAATCGTGTGGCCGATGCTCGAGCACCGCTGCTGCTATCGGCTCGGTCACCAGGTTTCGGATGGTGCGCCGAAGTCCTCGTGCTCCGTATACGGGGTCGAATCCTCGGGTGCATACGAGGGCGACGACGTCGGATCCGATGTCGACCGCAATCGCTCGACGGGCGAGTCGACGTGTGACGATCTCGATCTCCCGGCGCGTCAGTTCCTCAGCCGTTCGGTCGTCGAACTCGTTCAGCACCACCGTGTCGTCGAGGCGGTTGAAGAACTCGGGATCGAAGAATCGTTCCACCGCGTTCCGAACGACGACGCGGCTGCCCTCCGACCGTGGCCCCCATCCTGCGCGGCGAGCCAACCGCGCCCACGGGGCGCGTCTTCTTCGCGCCACCTCGCGGGATCCGAGGTTCGACGTGAGGAACACGTAGCTGTTGCGGAACGAGATCGTGTGCTGGCCGTTGGCGAGCCGCAGTTCCCCGTGGTCGAGGATCTGCAGGAGCGCTCTCAGAACGGTGGTATCTGCCTTCTCCACCTCGTCGAAGAGCACGATTCCCGGGGTGTACGGGTCGCCTTCGATCTTGCTCCTGTCGAACAGTGTGAACGACTCCTTGCTGCCTGCGTACCCGGGTGGAGCTCCGGAGAAGGAGGCGGCGTAGTGCTCTTGGGCGAGCGCGTTCATGTCGATCCGGCACATGTCGTCGGGTCCGGACCGCAACTCCGACGCGACTCGACGAACGAGTTCGGTCTTGCCGACTCCGGTGGGCCCGACGAGGAGGATGTTGGCGAGGGGACGGGTCGGGTCGTGCGCGCCGACCCGTGCCAGCGACACGGCGCGGACGACCGCATCGACCGCGGGCCGCTGCCCGACGATGCCGGCGTTGAGCCGGTGCGACAGCATCGTCGGATCACCCTTGCCGCCGCCTGGGGCGTCGGCCGGTTCCGCGATCTTCACCCGAGTGCGATTCTGGTCGTGGAACATGTCGGTGAGATAGGGCATCTGAGCTCCCGGCATCCGCGGCTACGCCTCGGCGGTCTCTTCGACGGGCAGCGAACCGACTCGGCAGTCGGCCACTCCCACGGTATCTCTCGTGATGGCCTCGACACGTTCCTGAGCCTTCTGAGCATCGGTCACCCACAACTTGTAGAACTCGAACGGGCAGTCCGCGACTCCCTTGTCTCCGTCGCCGGCGGCGTGGACACCTGAGTAGCCGCGGTGCAGCAGCTTGAAGAGGTGGTTCTGCGACTGGTCGTTCTCGCGAGCGTCGCGGATGGCCGAGACCGACAGCTGGGCATACTGGATGCCGTACTCCTCTTCCCCGGTCTCACCGAGGGTGCGTCCGTCGAATCCGATGATCGCCGAGTGCCCGAAATAGGAGTAGACACCGTCGAACCCGGCGGCGTTCGCGACGGCGACGTAGCAGTTGTTCGCCCACGCCATCGCCTTCGACATCAGCACCTGCTGGTCTTTCGCGGGGTACATGTAGCCCTGGCAACGCACGATCAGTTCGGCACCCTTCATCGCGCAGTCACGCCAGATCTCCGGGTAGTTGCCGTCGTCGCAGATGATCAGGGAGATCTTCAGTCCCTTGGGGCCGTCGGTGACGTGGGTGGTGTCGCCCGGGTACCAGCCCTCGATCGGGCACCAGGGCAGGATCTTGCGGTACTTCTGGACGATTTCGCCCCGATTGTTCACCAGGATCAGGGTGTTGTACGGCGGCTTGGCCGGGTGGTCTTCGTGCTGCTCACCGGTGATCGAGAAGACGCCCCACGTGTCGGCCTCCCGGCACGCCGCCGAGAAGATGGCCGTTTCGTCGCCGGGGACGGTCGCTGCAGTCGCGTACATCTCCTGCTCGTCGTACATGATTCCCTGCGTCGAGTACTCGGGGAACACCACCAGGTCGAGTCCGGGCAGGCCCGACTTCATCCCGATCATCATGTCGGCGATGCGTCGTGCGTTGTCGAGCACCCCGGCCTTGTCGTGCAGGCGCGGCATCTTGTAGTTGACCACCGCGACGCCGACGGTGTCGCTGCTGGAGGAGATGTCTCCGTGTCGCATATCGTGCTCCTTCTTCGAGTTCGCCCGGCGCGTTCGCCGGGCTCAGTTGTGGACGGGACTGTATTGGCGGGAAGGCTTTTCGTCGGGACGAGATGATGCAGGGAAGCCGAGCGCAGCGGCGATCCCCACGAGGACGGCGAGGACCAACCCCCAACCGGCCGCGGTGAACGGGGTGGCGTGGAAGCTGCCGGTCAAGGCGAGGAACGCCGGGACGGTACATGTCGGCTGGCTGAGGAGGATCGCAACCCAACCCGTGAATCGGGTGAGTCCGTCGAACTCGAGAGCGAGAACCAGGAAGAACAACGCCCACAGGAACGCCCACGAGAGCCAGATGACCCCGAAGACGGGGTCGCCGACAATGGTGAACGACAACGCCGAGTAGACGAGGGCGGCGACCGCGACGAAGCCGGAGAACCATCCGATGCCCTGCGGCTCGAGTCCGGCCAGGTTCACGATTCCCACGTACAGGTAGGTGAACCCGAACAGATACAGGCCGGATGCGGCCAGAACGTCCGCCGTGTCCCCCTGGGCCTGGATCAGCAGGGCGGTAGGTATGACGCACTGCAGCGCGCCGACGAACAGGTTCAACACTGCGGCCGACCTGACAGGTACGACGGAGAGAAGCATCAACCCGTTGACGAGGAGGACCGCTCCCACGTACAGCAAACCGACATTGCCCACCGGACACCTCGCCTTACTTCCAAATGGAACTGTTTCGAATGAAAGTAGTGTCCGGCGCCACACATGTCAACGAGTGTTCGTCAGAACGCCGTGAGAACCTCGAAGTCGACGCCGTCAGCGATGGACAAGTGAATCCTCTGTCGAGCCACTCCATTTCGGAACTCGACCGTGCCTCGTGGTCCGTCGAACGCAGCCCCGTCCACCACGTCGTCGAGATCGGCCGTATCCGCCGTTCCAGCGCGGGCCACGAGATTGGCCAAGGTGTTCATGCCTTCGTAGCACGACTCGGCGGCATTGTTCAGCGCGGGCGCGTGCGGCCCGTGCATCGCTACGTACCCGGTGAGCAGATTCATCGAGTCGGCGTCGACCAAGGAACGGAAGTAGGCGGCGGCGACGTAGAGGTTCTTCGTCGCCGCCGGCCCACTCGCAAGCAGCATGTTCTCTTCCATGAGAGGGCTGAACCGGACGACCCGGTCGGCGAGTCCTCGCCGCGCGAAGGCCCGGTTGAACTCGACAGCATCCTGGCCGACCAGGAGCATCACCACCCCGTCGCACCGAGAAGCCGCGACCGCGTCCACGACATGTTTCATGTCGGCGCGCCCGAGGTCGACGAACGACTCGCCGACGATCTGCAGGTCGAACTCGTGCGCGTACATGCGTATTGCACCGAGAGAACCGCGGGGCCATACGTAGTCGTCCCCGACGACGAACCAGCGACGCGTCCCTACGTTCTCCCGCAACCATTTCAGCGCAGGCGCGATCTGCTGCGCGGGGGTTTCGCCGCAGCAGTAGACGCCACCGCGGCTCTCGCCTCCCTCGTAGAGGGAGGTGTAGGCGTACGGAACGCGGCCGGTCACCACCGGGGCGATGGCATGACGCACGGACGAGATGTGCCAGCCGCTGACCGCATCGATCGAACGAGTGGACACAAGACGACGAATCTCGGTGGCGATCCGCCGAGGGTCGCCACCTCCGTCCACGATCTGGACACAGACCTCGCGGCCGAGGACGCCTCCCGACGAATTCAGGTCGCGCGCCGCCAACTCGCTCACCGCTTCGCAGGACGGGCCGAACAGACCGGCCGGCCCCTGCAGCGGTACCACCATGGCCACACGCCACTGTGACGCGCGTGCACGATCGAGCAACGCGCTCACGTCGATGCCCTCACGGCACCGCGGGCCACGACCCGCATGTAGGCTATCATTTCACTTGGAAGTATTATTGGTGAGGCGCGAACTATGCAATAGCTCGGGGGCTGTCATGTCGGACAAGGGTGTTGCCACATCGATGGAAGCATCTGCGACGACCGCGCTCGTCCTCGCCGCACGCCTCGCCGCGCAGTCGATCGAGACCGTCCTCTCGTCCGACGAGCTCAACATGGACCACTTCCTCGTACTCGAGGCACTCGCAGTCCGGCCGGGACTGACGATGGCCGAACTGCGCGATCGGACCCAGACCCCGGCGCCGACACTCACTCGGGTCGTCGACCGCCTGGTCTCCGTCGCGGCGGTATACCGCGAGGTCGATGCCCACGATCGCCGGAAGACCCGGGTCTATTTGAGCGTGCGGGGCAAGAAACTCTTCGACCGTCTCTCCGCGTCTGTTCGCGACGTCGAGCAGGCATGGCCGGGACCGCTTCCCGGTGGCCTACCCGGTGATGTGCACCCGGTCCTCGCCGCGTTGGAGGAGGCTTCCGCTCGCGAGCCTCGTGACCGAATGTCACATGGGTTCGATCCAATCGACCCCATGTGACATTCGGTCCGGGCACATGTGCGCGCGGGTCAGCGCTCGATCCTCGCCCGCAGCAGGAAGGTGTTGTAGTCCGACCACGTCGAGAGCATGAAGTACAGGTCCTCGTCCGTCGACCACGGATGGACGAACCCGCCGTACAGCTCCGGGTGCTGTTCCACGCCGACCAGCCGCGTGCTCTCCGACCACACCCCCTGAGGCGACCCGGCCTCCCGCACGACGATCGCGGCCTTGGCGGTGTCCAGGTACGTCATCTGCCAGCGGTCCGCTGCGGCGTCGTAACGCACGGACAACTCCCCCGCGGGGCCGTGCACAACCGGCGTCGCCGCGGTGTATCCGCCGACGGGGGTCCAGTTTCCGTCGCGCCAGTACTGGTAGGCGCCCGGCTCGAGCACCCGGTCCTCGGGCACCCGGGCCAGCGCCACCGCCCCGAGCCGGGTATTCGGGGTGCCGAACAGATACACGTACCCGTGTGCCGGCACCGCCGCGGCCACCTGGAAGTCGGTGACACCGAAGATGTTGTCCCACTTGGCGTACGGATCCTTGGTCCAGGTGGAACCGCCGTCGTCCGAGTACGCGATGCCACCGTGGTTGGTCCACCACGTGCCGGGAATGCTGTTCCAGGTCCGGATGGACATGTACGTCAGGTACTGGCGGTCGCCGATCGCGAAGCCCGACGTCGGGATCGTGGTGATCTCGACGTTGTCGAGCTTGCGGCTGCCGAGGATCTCGGCGGCGTGGCACCGCGAGTCCTGCACCATCGAGTCGAAGCTCATCCCGTCGGCGAGATCGCGGTCGGTGGAGAAGGCCAGCACGTTGCTGCGCCAGTCGCCGCCCTGCCCGCCCGGCGGATGGAAGCCCTTGCCGACGGTGTCACCGAACGCGACGGCGATCCGGCCGGGCTCCGACTCCCACATGATGCCCAGATCGGTGCCGTACACCTGCCAGCGCTTGTCGGTCCGGGTGACCGATCCGGCGCCCGTCTGCTTGGCGACGGTGGAGACCTCGACGACCCGCGGAGCCGGGAGCGCGGGCGCCTGCGGGGCGGGCTCGATCGGCGGGGTCTCGGGCGCCGGAAGCGGCGGCAGGGGCTCGGCCCCCTCGCCGGGCACCGGGATGCCGAGGTGGAAGGGACTGGGCTTCAGGGCGATCCGGGGAAAGACCGGATCCGGGGTGGCCGGCTCGTCGGTCAGGTCCGGGCACGGATCGGTGCACGGGTCGACCGGTAGCGGCGGCGGATCGATCCGTACGGACTCCGGTTCCGGCGCCGGGTACGGCACGGTGGTGATCACCGGGTACGGCACCGGGATGTCGAGGTCCTTCGGGATCAGCGACTCGTGCTGCCACGTGTCGCTCGCGCACGGGCCGCTGCCGGGTACCCCGTCCGTCGCGGGCTCGGCGGGTGCAGCATGTGCCGGCGTCGCCGCCAGCACCGCAGCGAGCAGCGCGATCACCGGCGCCTGCCGTGTCATGGGTTCCCTCCCGTGCGTCACCGTGCCGGACGGCCCGGCGCCGCACAGGAGGGTACCGCCGGTGCGTCCGGGTGGCCTCCCCACGCGGATCTGCGTCTTTATATCCCTCTCTCGGGAAAGTGCGAGAAAGCCGGAGAATTCCGAATCAACGGGACTCGTCGGGCGTGTACTGGCGGGGCTCCACCAGCACGAGCCAGTTTCCCGAGTTGTCCCGGAACACGGCCTCGACACCGTAGGGACGCTCGGACGGCGGCTGGGTGAATTCGACCCCCTTGGCCGTGAGCTCCTCGTAGGTCCTGTGGCAGTCCGTGGTGCGGAGCCCGAAACCGCCCATGGAGCCGTCGGCCAGCGCGCGGCGAACCGCCTCGGCCATGTCCGGGCCGAGGGGCGGGCCGGGCACCATCAGCGTCACCTCGAGTTCCGGGTGGTCCGGGTGCGCGACGGTCACCCAGCGGAAGCCCTCACCCATCGCCACGTCGGCGGTCTCCACGAACCCGAGCGTGTCGAGGTAGAACTTCTTCGCCTCGTCCTGATCGGTGACATAGAGGGTGAAGAGGGAGATGTTGGTGATCATGGCGTGTCCTCCGGGTCGGTGGTGCGGCACACCTCGACCGTAGATCGACGGGAGCGGTGCGGGCTTCTCCGAAATTGCGCAGTTCGACGGCGGTCGCTCAGACCGTGCATGAACACCCAGCAACCCGGGATGCGGGGCGCCCCGGGCTCGGCGAAGGCGGCCTGATACTCGGTGGGAGTGACACCGACCAGCTGACGGAACCGGGTGCCGAACGACCCGAGACTGCTGTACCCGACGAGGTGACAGATCTCCGTCACGGTCAGGTTCGTCGCACGCAGCAGGTCCTGCGCCCGCTCGATGCGACGCTCGGTGAGGTGGACCCCGGGCGTCCTGCCGTACACGGCGGTGAAGCAGCGGAGGAAGTGGTACTTCGAGACCCCCGCGGCGGCGGCGAGCCCGGCGAGGTCGAGGGGTTGCGCGTACTCCCGGTCCGCAAGATCGCGGGCGCGACGCAGGTGCGGCAGCAGCTCCTCGGGCTCGACAGGAGTTTCTGTCCATATCTAGGAGACGACGTAGAGATCGCGATTTCGTCTCGACTGCATGCTGCACGCGTCGCACGGAATCGCTCGAACCGGACAAACCGGCCGGAAACGCGATGGGAGACCAGGCAACCCACGTACCCGGCCCCGAAGACAACGATTGTGTAACGTATCCGGGAGGTTCCTGTCCCGACAAGCGGAGGTGATCGTCCGTGCTGCTGTCCGAAGTTCGTGCCCGGCCCGGGTACTCCCTGCTCGTGGGGGTGGGGCTGGTGGTCACGGCAATCGTGATCGGTGTCCACCTCGAGAACGCCGTCACCGGATACCTCATGGACCTGTCCGTCTTCCGCGACGCGGGGTGGGCCTTCCTGCACCACACCCCGCTCTACACCGAGGGCTTCCACACCAACTCGGGCTTCCGGTTCATCTATCCGCCGTTCGCGGCGTTCCTCTTCGCTCCGCTCCCCATGCTGAACGCGACGTTGATGCAGGTGCTGTGGACCGCAGGGTTGATCGGCCTGGTGTGGTGGGTGCTGAAGGTCTCGCTCGACCGCATGGACGTCCGGCGCGCGAACCTGGTCGCGACCGCCGCGCTGGGCGTGGCGCTCTGGCTCGAACCCATCCGGTCCAACTTCCTGTTCGGGCAGATCAACATCATCCTCATGGCTCTGGTCGTCGCCGACGTCCTCGGCGTGATCCCGCAGCGGTTCCGCGGCGTCGGGATCGCGCTCGCCGCCGCGGTCAAGGTGACCCCCGCCGCTTTCGGTGTGCTGTTCCTGCTCCGTCGAGACATGCCGTCCGCAGCGCGCGCCTTCGGGGCGTTCCTCGCCGTCGCGGGCTTCGCGTACTGGCTGCGCCCGGAATCCTCCGTGTACTTCTGGACCACCGAAGCCTGGGCCACCGACCGGGCCGGCGACCAGCACTTCTTCCGTAACCAGGCGCTCAGCGGCCTGCTCTCCCGGCTCGGCCTCGAGGGCCATGCCTACACCGCGGCGTGGCTCGCGGCCGTCGCGCTCGTCGTCGTAGCGGCGCTCTGGGCCGCCCACCGCTTCACCCGGGCCGGCGAGCACGTCGTCGCCCTCGGGGTGATCGCGCTGGCGACCCTGCTCGCAGCGCCCATCGCGGTCACGCACCACTGGGCATACAGCGTGCTGCTCGTCGCGGTCGCGCTGGCTCCGCGGTACCGCTCGTGGTTACCCGTGCTGCTGCCGGCCACGCTGGTCTTCCTCGTCGGACCCAACTACCTGCTCGAGGACACCTCCACGCACGGCTGGGTCGAGTCGGCCATCCAGCAGACCCTCGGCAACGCGCAGTGCGTCACCGGTCTCGCGGTCCTCGTCGCAGCGGTCGTCGCGGCACGTTCCCGCCGTCCCGGCACGGTCCCCGCACCGGTCGACGCTCGCACCGCTCAGCTCCAGAACGCCCCGGCCAGGACGTAGATCGCGGTTCCGGCCACGGTGCTCAGCGCCGCGCTGCGGCGCCACAGGTGCACCGCGACGGTTCCCGCGAGGCCCAGCACCGCCGGTAGCCACGTCGCCGGCCCGACGTCGCGCAGGGTGTACATCACCAGGATGACCATCACGCCGGCCGGCATCGCGGCGCCGAGGTAGCCCACCACGTCCGACTCCCGCAGCCGGGCGAGCGCGGCGAACGGCGCCGCCCGCAGGCCCACGGTGACGAGGAACATCACGATCAGGGCAGCGACGACATAGCCGGCGCCCGGTACCGGCTCAGGCACGGGCCACCTTGTTGCGGTAGACGAACCGCAGAAGCAGGCACGCGACGAACAGTCCCAGCGAGATCACCAGCATGCCGTCCTTCGACACGGCCGCCCCGACGAGGCCGCACACCACCGCGAGGGCCGAGGCCGGCAGGTCCCGCCCGAGGCGGAAGGCGTCGAGCGCGAGCACGGCGAACAACGCGGTGAGGGCGAATTCCAGGCCCGACAGCCCCGCCGGCAGCGCCGCACCGATCAGGGCGCCGGCGGTCCCGGAGACGACCCACAGCAGCTGGCAGGTCGCCGCGACGCTCAGCATCCGCGTGCCGGTCAGCTCGTCGCGGCGCTTGGTGGCGACGATGGCATAGGTCTCATCCGTGAGGGCGTAGACACCGTACGCCCGGCCGAGCCGGCTGCGGATCTTCTCCAGGGGGAACGACAGCCCGTAGAACACGTGCCGGAAGTTCACGAGCAGGGTCGCCGCGGCGATCGACGCCACCGGCGTCACCGCACCGATCAGACCGACGGCGAGGAACTCCATCGAGCCCGCGTAGATCACCGTCGAGAAGACGGGCGCCCACCACCAGTCGAAACCCGCCTGCGTGAGCACGACCCCGAATGCGAGGCCGAGCGGGATCAGGCCGAGACCGACTGCCCAGGAGTCGCGGACACCCGTGCGGATCTCGGAGAGACGGCCACTTGCCATGGCTCCAGGCTATGAGGTGACCTTCTCGCCCTACGCAGCAGGATGCGGCGCTCCTCTTCCGACATCCCGCCCCAGATACCGTGCCGCTCCCCGGCCTCGAGCGCGTGCCGGAGACATTGTGTCAGTACAGGGCAGGTCTGACAGATTCGCTTCGCGGCGCGGACGCGGTCGGTGCGCGCCTCGCCTCGCTCGTTCTCCGGATGGAAGAACGTCGCAGCATCGGTGTCCCGGCAGGCGGCCTGCAGCTGCCAGTCCCAAGACTCCGCGATCGCCGGGGGCAAGGTCAACAGCTTGGGCGCGGGCATAGGTTCTCCCTTCGTAAGGCGGCTCCGCCGCCGGTGTGTCCTTCGGGCGGTCGGAACAGCCCGAAGGACACACCGGCGGCGCAGCCGCATCAGGCCAACGCACGCAGGCGCGGCGCCAGGTCACGCTCGAACAACTCCAAAAAGCGCCGCTGATCGTGCCCCGGCGCGTGGAACACCAGATGGTTCAGCCCGGCGTCGACATACGCCGCGACCTGCTCGACCGCCTCGTCCGGATCCGACGCCACGATCCACCGCTTGGCCACCTGCTCGATCGGCAACGCATCGGCCGCCGCCTCCATCTCCATCGGATCGTCGATCGAGTGCTTCTGCTCCGCCGACAGCGACAACGGCGCCCAGAACCGGGTGTTCTCGAGCGCCCGCTCCGGATCGGTGTCGTAGGAGATCTTGATCTCGATCATCTTGTCGATCCCCGCCACCTCCCGCCCGGCCTTGCCC
>NZ_JAALEH010000136.1:0-10259 GCF_011058195.1 Rhodococcus sp. 14C212
CCGGGAATGAATGGGGCTGGTTCCGGTGGGGGTGGCGGAGCCGATGTGTCGGCCGGCGCACTGTTCTGCGTCTGGGGGATGGTAGGGGTCTGGGTCGGATTCTGTGTCTGCGGCTGGTACGTGGTGGGCGCCTCGGCCGGTGCGGAGATCCTCGACTTGTCGACCACCGGCGGGGCGGCTCCCGGAGGCGGGGTCAGGTCCGCGGTGGTAGCGGGCTGTGGCGGGGCGGTGGGCTGTGCGTCCCGTTCGGAATCCGGCAGCAGGTCGGTGCCGAGGCCGAGGCCGATCGCCGCGACGACGGTGACGACACCGCCGGCGAGAAGGAGGCGCCGACGTGTGCGCGGCGGTGCGGTCGTCTCGACGGTGTGCCGGGTTTCGACGGTGTCGACGGTGTTGCTCGTCTCGTGTGGCGCGGGTGCCTGCGTCGGGGACATCACCGCGCCGGCGACCTCGCCGGTGGCCGGGCGGGCCAGCAGTGCCGCACCCTCGGCCGCGACGAGTTCGGGCTGTGCGGGCACGATCACCGGGAGGTCGAGCCAGGACTCCATCACGGAGGTGACCAGCGGAATATGCGCACCGCCGCCGATGAGCACCGCGGCGTCGGGGGTGCGCCCCGAGCGGCGGATGACGTCACGGGTGAGGCGGGCCGACGTCTTCACGGGGCCGTCGATGAGCGACTCGAAGCTGTCCTGGGAGAGCAGCAGCAGACCGCCCTCACCGGGCATACACACCGCGCCGGTGGTGGACAGCTGCTCCTTCGCGTCGCGGCACCTGGCAGTGAGGGCGAGCTGTGCTGCCGTGTCGGCCGGCGGGGTGAAGCGGTGCAGTTCCAGGTGGTGGTCGTAGATCAGCCGGTCGACGAGGTCGCCGCTGATCCGGTCCGAGCGTGCGGTGCTCAGCACGATCCCGGTGGTGCGGTCGACGACGGTGACGGTGAGGCCGGAACTGCCGAGGTCGTAGAACACGAGCGTCTCGTGGTCGCCGAGATCCCCGGACGTCTCCAGCATCTCGAGCGCGGCCGTCACTTCGGGGACCAAGTGGAAGTGGCCGATCTCGAGTCGGGTCATCGCGGCCTGGACGGCACCGGCCTGCGCCTGGTTCTGGTACGCGACGCCGATGGCCTGGACCTCGTCGATCTCGTGGGTTTCGGTGAGCACCGTGTCGAGGGATGCGGCGGCCGGGTCCCCCGGCCGTTCGAGGGTCGCGGTCACCGACCGTGATCGGAAGATCGGACCATGGGGGCTCTCGGTGTCGCGGCACGCGAAGCGCACAGCGCTGGCCCCGACCGACACACCGAGAACTGACGTCATGACGCCGACTATAACGGTTCGGTCACGGGTCGCGCGCACGAAGCAGGCCGGGCTCGGTGCTGCGGACGATCGAGGTAGTCGGTGAGCTCGCCGATCGGCGCCGCGATCTCGCCTCGGTGCCGTGCCCCTACGGCGTGGCCTTCCGCATCTCGTCGCAGCTCAGGGTGTCGCGGGGAGGTCGGGCGAACGCCGACACGAGCACGGTTCGGAGGTCGACAGTGAACTCGACGTCCCCTCGCGACCGGAAGTCCGGGGCCGGGTGTGCGCATCCTCCGCGACTGTCGACCGCGCCTTCGATCAGTGCCCGGGGCCGGGGTCGGCCTGGTGTGAGGGCACGTCCCGGGCCGGGGCGGCGGGGTGCCCGCGACGTCGGTGCGGCGTGCGGTCGCGACGGTGGTTCGGGCCCCGCGGGCGGGCGCACCACCCGGTTCGGTGCCGGTCCAGTACGGTTTTGAGAATTATGTTGTGGTGCAGTGATTTTCGTGAGTGTGGTTGATGGTAGGGCATTCGGGCGTGTTTGCCCGTAGGATATTGATACTGCTTTCGTATTGTGTTGGTGGTGACTGTGTTTCGCACTTTCCGGTGTTGTCGGCTCACTGCCGGTACACCACCGCCGCGCCGCTCGATCCTGGACCCCACCACTGCCCGGGACGCGTACGCGGCTCGGCCGGATCAGCCCGCGACGTCGTGCAGATGGTGCTCGACGTCGTGCAGCAGATACTGGCTCAACTGCACGATGGTGAACCTCCGGCCGTCACTGCGCAGGCCGTCGCGCCGCCAGTCCTCGACGCCCTCGACGATCTCCACGGTCTCGTCGGTGCGTAGAGCGATCTGCCGGGCCACGTCGGCGGGATCCGCCGCCCAGAACCGCCGACGGATCGCCTCGGCCTCGCCGTCGTAATCGGCGAACGTCGGAGTGTTGTCGGTGATCATCGCCCGCACTCGTTGTCCGAGGACGACGATGAGGTCACGTGCGTGGGAGGCGTACTCGAGCGCCGACCACACCCTCGGAGCGGGCCGCTCGGCGACGTTCGGCCGCCGCAGCACGGCCTGCCAGCGTGGCACGCCGGATCGCAAGCGTTCACCGGTCGTGGTCGGATCGTGCAGCGTGTACCCGCACTCGGGGCACCCTCCGTCGAGCACGAAGGTCCAGTCACGAGTGTCGGGCTCGGCAGGTTCGGGCGCGATGTCCATAGCCCCATGGTGCCGCTGTACAGCCCCATGGTGCCGCTGTACGGGCTCTTCCGGATCTGGAGTGCCTCGATCGGGCGGTGAGGTTGCCGCAGGGCAGCAGTGACCGGATCCGGTAGTGGGCCGGGTTGTCGAATCCGAGGGCGTGGCGGCGCAGCTTCGAGTCGGCCGTTGATCGCCTCGGTGGGTCCGTTCGAGGTGCGGTGGTCGACGTAGGCGAGCACGTCGGTCCTGCGTCGGTGCAGGGTGCGTCCGGGGGGGCGAGGTCGTCGAGTCCGGTCGGGAACCCTGGAGCGGATCGTGTCGGTGAGCCGGGCCGGCCATTTCTTGCCGCGCCGCCGGTCGGTATCGGGGAGGCGTCGACGACGTCCTGGTGGACCCGCCCCCGTGACCGCGACCGGCAGGTACTGCACGTCGGCGAACACTGCCTCGAGGCGTCGCGGCGTTGCCGGTCGCTGGGCAGGTCCTACCCGGGTGCGGCGGTGCGGCGAACGGTCGTGGGGCGGATCACCGCCTCCCCGAAGCCGATCTGGCGGAAGATCTGGTCCCACCGTCTCCTGCTCGGCGCACAGATGGTGAGACGTCAGCTGATCGTCGATCCCGTGCTTGCCTCCGGTCCACGCTCACCGCGCCTGCCGGTGCTGCCGGGCGTGGGCGAGAGCCACGGCCGCCCGCAGCACCTGCGGTGCGCGCCGGGCGGTGCGGAGCACGGCCCGGTCGAGCACGGACAGGTCGAGGGACCGGTGCGCGATCGGGGGCAGGTCCGTGATCGCGTCGGTGAGCGCGTACAGCTGCCATCGGCCGGGCACCCCGGCGAGCCGGTGCCGGCCCCGGTCGGCGAACGTCAGGCCCGAGCCGGTGCCGAGGTCGCGGGCGGTGCGGGAGACCAGGATCTCGCCGGGACCGGCGGTCGCGCCGATGCGCGCCCCGATGTGCACGGTCAATCCGGTCAGCTCGGGTCCGGCGTGTTCGACGGTGCCGGTGTGGACGCCGGCCCGGATCTCGATGCCGAGGCCGCGGGCGTCGTCGCGGATCCGCGCGGCACAGCGCACGGCCGCGGCCGGGCCGTCGAAGAGGCTCAGCGTCCCGTCGCCCGTGACCTTCACGAGCCGGCCGCCGGCCTGCTCCACCTCGGCCCGGACCCGTCGTTCGTGGGCGGCGCGCAGGTCGCGGTAGGCGCCGTCGCCGATACGGGCGAGCAGTTTCGTCGAGCCGACGATGTCGGTGAACAGCAGCGACGCGAGGCTGCGGTCGGCGTCGACGGGATGCTGCATCCCGGTGGCGAGTTCCTCGACGTGGTCGAGGATCGGCCGCCACGCCTCCCCGAGCGAGGCGCCGGGCGGGGCGTTCGGCAACAGGTGGAACGAACCGCGGGGGATCTGCCGCGCGACGAACTCGGCGGCGGCGCGGGGCACGGGGCTGGCGGCCGGGAGCAGGGCCCGGGCCGGGCACTGGATCGACGGCAGGGCGCTGGAGTAGTCGAGCCGGAAGATCCACTCGAGGTGCGCCTGCGTCGTGGTCGGTGTCGCGGAGCAGCGTTCGAGCATCGCCATCAGCCGCCGGTTGTAGGGGTTGTCGGCGTGGTGCTCCCACATCCGGACCGAGGCCCCGGAACCCCACTCCCGGCCCACGGTCCGCCAGTTGTCGACGAACTCCGCCCGCCGCACCGGCGTCCATCCGTGCGGCTCACCGTCGCCGCCGAGGAGACGCTCGGCGAACGGCTGGACGAGGACCAGGCCGGCGACGCGGTCCGGGGCGCGGGCGGCGACGAGGCACTGCGGTCCGCAGGTGCTGGCGACGCCGACGAGGGTGGCCCGGCGCATCCCCACCTCGTCCATCACGGCCAGCACGTCGTCGGCCTGCTCCTCGAGGCTGGGCACCCGGTCCAGCGGATCGGACAGCCCGATCCCGCGGCGCTGGAAGTACACCGAGCGGCCGAAGGTGCCGTTGCGTTCGATCAGGTAGTGCAGGTGAGGGTCGGTCCACATCAGGTCCAGGTGGGTCTGGATCTCGAGGAACCACACGACGTCCACCGGGCCTTCACCCACCACCTGGTACGCGAGGCCGTGGCCGTCGCGCGGAAGATACCGGGTGACCGGTGGGTCCATCTCCTCAGGCTAGCGGGGCTGCCGGGCGGCGAACAGCCCGCTCTGTGACAAGCACCACGCCGCGCGGTAGGTTGGTGTAACTGCAAGAACTACTCACCAGTAGGGGTACGACATGCCTGCTCCCAGCGCCGCCACCTTCGCCCGGTTGGCCGAGCTCATCGCCATCCCGGACGCAGCGAGCCGTCCCACCCGCTCGGTCGTGGAGGCTTTCACCGGTCGTGAACTCGCGACGGTCCCGGTCGGCACCGCCGACGACGCCAGAGCCGCCCTCGAGCGTGCCCGCGCCGCGCAGGCCGACTGGGCGCGCCGCTCCGTCGAGCAACGCGCCGAGATCTTCCACCGGTACCACGACCTGGTGCTGGCCCACCGCGAAGAGCTGATGGACATGGCCCAGGCCGAGACCGGCAAGGCTCGCGCCTCGGCGCAGGAGGAGGTCCTCGACATCGCCCTCACCGCGCGCTACTACGCACGCACCGCGCCCAAGCTGCTGCGTCCGCGCCGCGCCACGGGCATGCTGCCCGGCCTGACGAAGACCACCGTGCACTACCACCCGAAGGGGGTCGTGGGGGTCATCGCGCCGTGGAACTACCCGATGACCCTCGCCGTCTCCGATGCGATCGCCGCCCTTCTCGCCGGTAACGCCGTCGTCCTCAAGCCCGACAGCCAGACCCCCTACTGCGCGCTGGCCGTCGTCGAACTGCTCTACCGGGCCGGCCTGCCGCGCGACCTGTTCGCCGTCGTGCCCGGGCCCGGCTCCGTCGTGGGCACCGCCCTCGTCGAGAACGCCGACTACCTCATGTTCACCGGCTCCTCGCAGACCGGCAGCCTCCTCGCCGAGCAGGCGGGCCGTCGCCTGATCGGGTTCTCCGCCGAGCTCGGTGGCAAGAACCCGATGATCGTCACCGCCGGGGCGAACCTGCGTGAGGTCACCGACGCGGCCGTGCGGGCGTGCTTCTCCAACTCCGGGCAGCTGTGCATCTCCATCGAGCGGATCTACGTGGAGAAGTCCGTCGCCCCGGAGTTCCTCCGCATGCTCGGCGAGCGGGTGCGGAACATGACCCTCGGGCCGGGCTACGAGTACGGCGTCGAAATGGGCAGCATGGTCAACGAGACCCAGGTCAAGGCCGTCTCCGGGCACGTCGACGACGCCGTCGCCAAGGGCGCCACCGTCGTCGCCGGCGGCCGGGCCCGGCCCGATCTCGGCCCCCTGTTCTACGAGCCGACGGTGCTCACCGACGTCCCCGAGGACGCCGAGTGCTACCGGGAGGAGACGTTCGGTCCGCTCGTGTCGGTGTACGCGGTGGACAACGTCGAGGAGGCGATCCGCCGCGCCAACGACACCGAGTACGGACTCAACGCCAGCGTGTGGGCGGGCACCAAAGCGCAGGGCGAGGCCATCGCGGCGCGGGTACGGGCCGGCACCGTCAACGTCGACGAGGGCTACGCGCCGGCGTGGGGCAGCACCGACGCGCCGATGGGCGGCATGGGCATCTCGGGCATGGGCCGTCGTCATGGCGCGGAAGGCCTGATCAAGTACACCGAGCCGCAGACGATCGCGACGACGCGGGTGATGAATCTCGGTGGACCCCGCGGGGTTCCGCCGAAGCTGTGGTCGAAGGTGATGCCGCCCTTCGTCAAGGCGATGCAGTGGCTGCCGGGCCGGTGACGCCGCGCATTTCGCCGAGCCGGACACGAACGGTGCGACGAACGGGATAATTCGGGTGTGGGCGATCGCCAGGTGTTGCACGGTGCGACGGCGAATCTCCGTGTCCAACGGCGCCGTCTGCTCGCGTGGTACCTGGCGATCAGCACCGGGCTCGTCGCAGTAGGACTCGTTGCAGCCCTGCTCGATCCGGCGATTGCGCGATCCGGCAGCTTCGCCGGCATGGCCTCGGCGCTGGCGTTGGGCATCGCCGGGCTGGTGATCCTGCGGTGGGCGCCACGGCGTCTGGGACGCATCCCCATCGTCGCCGCCACCGCCTGCGCGGTCGTCGCGATGCCGGCGGTGATCGCGTTCCACGTCGACCCCTCCCGCATCCTCATCAGCGTCATGGGGTCGATGTTCCTGTCGATGTACCTTTCGGCGTTCTGGCCACCGCGGCAGGCCGTCCTGTGGATCGGGGCGCTCACCGCGATGACCCTCGGCGCCGCGGCCGTCGCCCCGACGCCCCTGCTGTGGGTCGGTTACGTGATCATCGCCGTCGCCCTGCTCGGCTCCGGGGCGATCTTCGGGGCCGTCGGACACCTGCTGGTGAACGCGGCGACCCGCGATCCGCTCACCGGCCTGCGCAACCGCGCGGGTCTCGACCTCGAACTGCGCTCGCGTCCGCGCGACCGCGGCACCCGGGTCTGCCTGGGCCTGCTCGACGTCGACGGATTCAAGGCGTTCAACGACGAGCACGGGCATCCCGCGGGTGACGCACTGCTCCGCGACGCCGCCGGGGCGTGGGCGCAGCAGGTGCCGCGCGGCGGGATCCTGGCTCGTCTCGGCGGCGACGAATTCCTCGTCGTGCTCCCGGACACGGACGAAGAGGAGGGGCGCGCGGTGCTCGAGGAGATGGCCCGCGCGAATCCCGTGCCGGTCAGCTTCGGGGTCGCGGCGGGCGTCGTTCGCGACCCCATGGACCTGTACCACGACGCCGACATGGATCTGTATCGCGCCAAGGCCGCGACCTGGGCGCACCTGCCGGACCGGTTGGCGCCGCTGCCCCTGCCCGCCGTCCTCGATCTGCTGCCCGTCCCGATCATCGCCGTGCGCGACGGTGGCGCGATCGCCTACGCCAATCCCACCTTTGCCGCGGTGTTCGGCGTCGACGCCCGGGACGTGGAGAACCGGGCGCTGCACGAGATCTTCACCGGTGGCACGTGGCCCGACGGTTCCGTCACCGTCCGCTCGCTGCACGACCGCGCCGGGCAGCTGTGCGAATTCGGCCGGCCCGACGGGACCGTCGTGCAGGCGACGGTCGGCGCCGCCCGGATCCGGTGGGAGAACACCCTCGCGACGCTGGTGGTGCTCGGCGACGTCACCGGGCAGCCCAGCTACGCGTCCGGCTGACCTGCACCCGTGGACACGCGCGGATCCTCGGGCCGAGGATTACTGTCTCAGGTGTGCCGGGCACGGTGACCCTCTTCCTCGCCGGAGACGTGATGACCGGCCGGGGTGTGGACCAGATCCTCCCGCACCCCGGAGGTCCCGCGCTGCGGGAGTCCTGCGCGAAGGACGCCCGGGACTACGTCGAACTCGCCGAGACCCGCAGCGGCGCGATTCCGCGGCCCGCGGGATACGACTGGCCGTGGGGCGTCGCGCTGTCCGTGCTCGAGGAGTGCGCCCCGGACGTTCGGATCGTCAACCTGGAGACGTCCGTGACCACGTCGCGGGACTACGCGCCGGACAAGGGCATCCACTACCGGATGAACCCGGCGAACGTCGAGGTGGTCACCGTCGCACGGATCGACGTGTGCGCCCTCGCCAACAACCACGTGCTCGACTTCGGCGTCCGCGGTCTGCGCGAGACCGTCGAGGTGCTCACGGCGGCGGGACTGCGGCTTGCCGGCGCGGGCGGCGACGATCGGATGGCGTGGCGGCCGGCGACGGTCCCGGTCGGGGCGTTCCGGGTGCGGGTGTGGTCCGTCGGTGCGGTGTCGAGCGGGATCACCCCCTGGGGGGCCGCGACGGCGACGCGGCCCGGGGTGGCGCTGTTGCCGGAGGTGTCGGAGGCGGGGGCCGACGGGCTGCTCGCCCGGATCGACGCCGACCGCGCGGCCGGCGATGTGGTGGTGGTGTCGGTGCACTGGGGGTCCAACTGGGGCTACGCGGTGCCGGACGAGCACGTGCGGTTCGCGCACCGTCTGATCGACGGTGGCGTCGACGTGGTGCACGGGCATTCGTCCCATCACCCGCGGCCGCTGGAGATCTACCGCGGCAAGCCGGTGCTGTACGGGTGCGGCGACCTGATCAACGACTACGAGGGCATCGGCGGCTACGAGCGCTTCCGCGACGAGTTGCGGCTGCTGTACGTCGTCTCGTTCGATGCGGACTCGCGGGAGTTGCGGGAGTTGCGGATGATGCCGGTGCGGGCGCGGCGGATGCGGCTCGAACACGTCACGCAGTCGCAGGAGCGCTGGCTGCGCGCGGCGCTCGAGGAGTCGTCGGCGGTCTTCGGCACCCGGTTGCGGGCCGCGGGGGACGGCGGCCCGTGGATCCGGCTCGAGCGGTGAGCCGGCGCGGTCAGCCGCCCGGACGCGCGAGGGGCACGCCGTCGACGACCAGGTCCACCGCCTCGTTGTAGAACGCGACGTGGCCGGCGATCGGTGCGACGGCGGGGAGGGGATCCGGGTACGACCAGGCGACGTTCTCGGCCCGCGGCGATCCGGTGAAGCTCCAGTACCGGGCCGTGCCCTTGTAGGGGCACGAGGTGTGCAGCTCCGTCTCCTCGAGTACCGAGAAGTCGACGTCCGCGGGCGGGATGTAGTACCGCACGGGCAGGCGGGTCTCGAACAGCAGCACCGGATGCCGGGTGTCGGCGACGACCGTGCCGCCGATCGACACCTGCACGTGCCGGCTGCTGGGCAGCGCATCGACCCGGCTGTACGGGTCCCGTGGATGAACGAAAATCTCCGTGTCCTCCTCGTACCAGTGCTCGATGCCCGGCCCGCCGGGGTGCTCGATGCCCGGCCCGCCGGGGTGCTCGATGCCCGGCCCGCGGTGGCCGAACCATTCGAAGCCGATGTACTCCTCGAGTCCCGCGACGTCGAGCACGAACGCCGCGGCGGGCGCCCGGGTCTCGCCGTCGGTCAGGTCGAACCACCGCGCCACGTCGTTCCTGTCGCCGGGCGCCGGGGCGGGCGCGAGGAGATCGGTGCGCACGTCGTCGCGGGGGAACAGGTAGAAGGGGACCGGTCGTCCGGGCGGCCACACCAGCAGTGCGTGCACCGTGTCGACCACCGTGTGGCCGGCCCACATGCCGCGCACGCGGCGCTCGCTGGGTTCGTACAGATAGCCGTCCGAGGGTGGTGGGCGACGGCGGGTGGCGGACCGGCGGGTCATCACCCGACGGTACGCGCGGATCACCCGGCAGGCACCGGTTCGTCGTCGTACGTGACGTCGTAGACGCCCGGATCGAACGCCGACACGCGGCGACGGAGCGCGGCCGACGACCACGGCCAGTTGAAGCTGTTGCGGCCGTTGACGTCGAAGAAGTAGCTGCGGCATCCGCCGGAGTTGTAGACCGTGCCCGGCAGGGCGGCCTGTACCTCGTCGTTGAAGGCGTCCTGGGCGTCGCGTCGCACCTCGAGGGTGCGCCAGCCGTGGCGCAGCGCCGTGTCGATCGCGGTCGCGACGTGGTCGAGCTGGGCCTCGAGGATGAGGAACGCCGACGTGTGACCGGTGCCGAGGCTCGGGCCGAGCAGGACGAACGCATTGGGAAAGCCCGCGACGGACGAACCCAGGTACGCCTGCGGGCTGCCCTGCCAGTGCTCGTCGAGGCTGCGTCCCTGCCCGTCGAACATCCGGCCGGCGATCGGCATGTCGAGGATGTGGAAGCCGGTGCCGAAGACGACGGCGTCGACCTCGGCTTCGCTGCCGTCCCGGGCGATCACGGTGGAGCCGCGGATCTCGCGCATGGCGGCGGGGTGGACCTCGACGTTGGGC
>NZ_JAALEH010000137.1:0-10221 GCF_011058195.1 Rhodococcus sp. 14C212
GGCGGCGACCTCGAACAGCGGGACGGGTCCGACCGCGGCGAGGCGCGCGAACACCGAGGCCGGGAAGGTGGTGGCCGCGGTGTTGATGGCGCGGCCGAGGTCGTTGTGGACGCGGGCGGCCCCGGCGATGCGCTGCTCGCGGGTCTGCAATTCGCGGGCGACGCGGATGAACGGCCAGTGGTTGACGCCGTCGAGGACGCCGATCAGGTCGTGCAGGGCCGCCGACAGAGTGTTCTCGGCCGCGGCCCGCTCGCCCAGGGGCAGCCGCTGGTCGCGCATGGCGATTGCCAGGGAGCGGGCTCCGACGACGGGGCTGAGCCGGCTGCGGTCCATGCCGGCGCCGGCGGAGGCCGCGACGAGGGCGGGCACCTGGTCGTAGCGGTCGTCGAGTTCGTTGGTCAGCAGGCGCAGACTGTCGCGGTGGCGCATCTTCAGCACCCGGAGGCGGCGGACGGCGGCGCGCGTCCACAGCAGCAGTACCACCACGACCGCAACGACAATCACAAGAGCCACAGACGTCACAGGGCGAAATCTACCGTGGGGCCGAGGGGGCGCCCGAGTCGCGACGCGCCGTGTCGGCGCGCCGTGTCCGGACCGTTACCTGCGGTGGGCCTACGTCCGTCCCCGGCCGCGGCCGACCAGGTTGGTCGCCCTGCGCACCAGGTTCTTCGGGACGAGCCGGCCCACCGTCGTGAGCACCTTGTACTGCAGGCCCGGAATGCTGATCACCTTGCCGGCCTCGAGGTCGGCGAGGGACGTGCGCACCACCGTGTCCACGTCGAGCCACATCAGTTCCGGGATCGAACTCATCTCGATCCCGGCCCGCTCGTGGAACTCGGTGTGCACGAAGCCGGGGCACAGCGCCTGTACCCGCACCCCGGAGCCGGCGAGACCGCCGGCCAGTCCCTCGGTGAACGAGACGACGTAGGCCTTGCTCGCCGAGTACGTCGAACCACGTCCGGAGAGCAACCCGGCGACGCTGGCGACGTTGACGATGCTGCCCCTGCCTGCCGCGATCATCGGCGGCAACGCGGCCCGGGTCAGCTGCATCACGGCGGTGACGTTGACGTCGAGCTGCGACTGCAGCAGGGCGGGGTCGGCGGTCCAGAATTCACCGGACGTGCCGAACCCGGCGTTGTTGACGAGCATTTCCACGCCCTCGGCGAGGCGGCGGGCGACGGCCGCGCGGCCGTCCTCGGTGGCCAGGTCCGCGGCGAGGATCTCCGAGGTGGTGCCGAAACGCGACGTCAGTTCGTCGGCGAGGGACCGCAGGCTCTGCTCGCGACGGGCGACGAGCACGAGGTCGTACCCCTTGCCGGCGAGCGCGCGCGCGAAGCCTGCGCCGATACCGGACGTGGGGCCGGTGATCAGGGCGACGGGCCGGGTGGCAGCGGAAGTCATGGGCCAAAGCTAGCGCAGCGTGCCGGCCGCTTCCGGTGACGCGGTGGGCTCAGCGCCGCGCGGAGGGGCGGCCGGGGTCGTGCGCGACTCGGTCGAGTTCCTGCGGCTCCACGATCGGGGGCAGCACGTGCAGGATCCCGGAGAGCCGGGCGACGGTCTCGATGGCCGAGTCCCATTCCCGGCCGGTGCTGCCCACGGGGATCGAGCCGAGGGTCCATTCGCCCTCGCTCCACAGCATCTGCACGTGCGCCGGGATCGACTCGGTGTAGGCGACCATGCGCTGGTCACAGATGCGGCGGGCGATCTCGAGATCGGTGGCGAACACGATGCGTGGCCCGATGGCGCCGAGCAGATTCATGTCCGAGTCCTTCGGCGGCGGCGTCGACTTCAGGCGCAGGTCGATGTCGACGTCGGAGCCGACCTTGCGGCGCACCGCGACGATCGTCGCCGTCTCCTCGATGTCGAAGAGGATGAACTCCTCGCCGCGGCGGATGCCGTGGACCACGTCCACCGCGCCGAGATACTCCTGCTTGGCCAGGGCCGCCCGGTGCCAGTGCCCGGGCAGGGTGTCGTCGGCCGCGCTGTACTTGTAGCCCTGGGCGCGCGCCCAGATCTCGCGCACGCGGCCGGACTGTTCGCGCCGCGTGCGGTCGATGTAGAGCAGCACCAGCGCACCCGCGAGTGCGATCGCCGCCAGTCCGAACCACATAGCCGTCATCGAGGGTCAGCCTATCGCGTTCTAGTTGCCCGGACCGCCGAAGGACGGCAGGGACGCGCTGACCACAGTGTCGGCGATCATCTCCCCGTTCCGCAACGGCGAGCCCTGCGCGACGACCGAGTCGCCGACTCGCAGCGCCGACGGATCGGAGCCCGCGAGCGACATGATCTGCGTCTCGGGGGTGAGCCGCACGGTGACGCTCGAGCCGCCCATGCCGCTGAGCGTGAGGGAGGTGCCGTCGTTGGCGGTGATCGTGCCGACGACGGTGCCGGCCGAGCCGATGACGTCGCCGAGGCCGCCGGGCAACTGCTCGAACGGCAGGCCGGGCACGGCCGGTTCGCTGGTGGGCGCGGGAGTCGTGGGCGCGGGCCGAGGCACCGTGGTCGTGGTGGTCGGGGCCGCCGCGCTGCGCTGCTGCGGGTCGTCGCCGCTGCCGCCGCTGAGCAGGTAGCCGCCGAAGCCGGCCAGCACGATCAGCGCAACCGCGGCGAGCAGGATCGGGCCCCAGCGGCGGCGTCGGGGCGGCTTCGCGTCGAGCGCCGGGTACTCGCCGGTGTGCGGCGGGGTGGGTGGCGCCGCCCCGTACTGCTGGGTGTGGGGGTACTGCTGCGCCGCGGTGTACTGCTGGGTCGGCGCGTACTGCGGCTGGGGCCCGGCGCCGGGCTGCTCGAACGCCTGCGTCGGGTTCGGGGGCGCCGCCGTCGGATCGAACCGGGGGTCGTACGCCGGGTATACCAGGGTGGGGTTGGCCGGCGGACGACCGTACGCCTCGGTCGGGTCGGCGGTGTGCAGGACCCGGGTGTCGTCGGCGTCCGGGTCGGTGCGGCCGGTGCCCGTCGCGCGCGCGTCGCCCTCACGCCCCTCGTCGAGCGAGTAGGCGCGTTCCTGGGGGGTGCGCGGATCGTGCGGGTTCGTCATGGTCCCTCCAGGTTAGGCGCTGCGCGCCGATCACGAGGTGGTCGCCGTCGTCGCTGACGCCCACCGAGACGGTGTCGCCGTCCTTGATGTCCCCGGCCAGCAGCTTCTTGGCGAGCTGGTCGCCGATCGACTGCTGGATGAGCCGGCGCAGCGGGCGCGCACCGTACTGCGGGTCGTAACCCCGCACGGCGAGCCAGAACCGGGCCGAGGTCGACACGTCGAGCGTGAGCCGCCGGGCCGCCAGACGACCGGCCAGCTGCTCGAGCTGGATGTCGACGATCTGCTCGAGCTGCTCCTCGGTCAGCGAGTGGAAGATCACCACGTCGTCGAGCCGGTTGATGAACTCCGGCTTGAACGCCGCCCGCACCGCCGCCATGATGTGCTCCCGGTCGCCACCCGCACCGAGGTTCGAGGTGAGGATCAGGATCGTGTTGCGGAAGTCGACGGTGCGGCCCTGCCCGTCGGTGAGCCGACCGTCGTCGAGCACCTGCAGCAGCGTGTCGAAC
Organism: Rhodococcus sp. 14C212; assembly: GCF_011058195.1. Taxonomy (NCBI): domain Bacteria; kingdom Bacillati; phylum Actinomycetota; class Actinomycetes; order Mycobacteriales; family Nocardiaceae; genus Rhodococcus; species Rhodococcus sp. 14C212. The sequence continues at coordinate 3,544 of NZ_JAALEH010000137.1, forward strand.
ACGTCCGGGTGGGCCTTCTCGACCTCGTCGAACAGCACCACCGAGTAGGGGCGGCGACGCACCGCCTCGGTGAGCTGGCCACCCGACTCGTAGCCGACGTAGCCCGGAGGGGCACCGACGAGCCGCGCGACGGAGTGCTTCTCGCTGTACTCGGACATGTCGATCCGCACCATGGCGCGTTCGTCGTCGAACAGGAAGCCCGCCAGCGCCTTCGCCAGCTCGGTCTTGCCGACGCCGGTGGGGCCGAGGAACAGGAACGAGCCGGTGGGCCGGTTCGGGTCGGCGACGCCCGCCCGGGAGCGGCGCACCGCGTCCGACACGGCCTGCACGGCCTCGTCCTGGCCGACGACCCGCTTGCCGAGCTCGGACTCCATGCGCAGCAGCTTGGCGGTCTCGCCCTCCATCATGCGGCCGGCGGGGATGCCGGTCCAGGCGGCGACGACGTCGGCGACGTCGTCCGGGCCGACCTCCTCCTTGAGCATGACGTCGCCGTCGGAGGCGGCTCCGGACGCGGCGGCGGCCTTCTCCAGTTCCTTCTCCAGCTGCGGGATGCGGCCGTAGCGCAGCTCCGCGGCCTTGCCGAGGTCACCGTCGCGCTCGGCGCGTTCCTCCTCGCCGCGCAGCGCCTCGAGCTGCTCCTTGATCCCTCGCACCGAATCGATGGCGGTCTTCTCGTTCTGCCAGCGGGTGGTGAGCTGGTTCAGCTTCTCGCGTTCGTCGGCGAGTTCGGCGCGCAGCTTCTCGAGCCGCTCCTTGGAGGCCTCGTCGGTCTCCTTCTGCAGCGCCATCTCCTCGATCTCGAGGCGACGGACGATCCGCTCGACCGAGTCGATCTCCTCGGGGCGCGAGTCGATCTCCATGCGCAGCCGGGACGCGGCCTCGTCGACGAGGTCGATGGCCTTGTCCGGCAGGAACCGGGAGGTGATGTACCGGTCGGAGAGGGTGGCGGCGGCGACGAGCGCGGAGTCGGTGATGCGCACGCCGTGGTGCACCTCGTACCGCTCCTTGAGCCCGCGCAGGATGCCGACGGTGTCCTCCACGCTCGGCTCGCCGACGAGCACCTGCTGGAAGCGGCGTTCGAGGGCGGCGTCCTTCTCGATGTACTTGCGGTACTCGTCGAGGGTGGTGGCGCCGACGAGGCGCAGCTCACCGCGGGCGAGCATGGGCTTGATCATGTTGCCGGCGTCCATCGCCGATTCGCCGGTCGCGCCGGCGCCGACGATGGTGTGCAGCTCGTCGATGAAGGTGATGACCTGGCCGGCCGATTCCTTGATCTCGTCGAGCACGGCCTTGAGGCGTTCCTCGAACTCGCCGCGGTACTTCGCGCCGGCGACCATCGACCCGAGGTCGAGCGCGATGACGGTCTTGCCGCGCAGCGACTCGGGGACGTCGCCGGCGACGATGCGCTGCGCGAGGCCCTCGACGATGGCGGTCTTGCCGACGCCGGGCTCGCCGATGAGCACGGGGTTGTTCTTGGTGCGCCGGCTCAGCACCTGCACGACGCGGCGGATCTCGTTGTCGCGGCCGATGACCGGGTCGAGCTTGCCCTCCCGGGCGCGGGCGGTGAGGTCGGTCGAGTACTTCTCGAGCGCCTGGTAGGTGCCCTCGGGGTCCGGGCTGGTCACGCGGGCGCTGCCGCGGACGGTAGTGAACGCGTCGCGCAGCGCGGCGGGGGTGGCGCCGTGCCCGACGAGGAGCTTGGCGACGTCGGAATCGCCGCCGGCCAGGCCGACGAGCACATGCTCGGTCGAGACGTACTCGTCGTCGAGTTCGGTGGCGAGGTGCTGCGCGGCGGTCAGGGCGGCGACGGCCTCGCGGCCGAGTTGCGGCGTCTGGGTCGCCCCGGTGGCGCGGGGCAGCCGCTCGACGAGCGTCTGCGCCTCCCGGTGCACGACGGTCGGGTCCACGCCGACGGCCTTGAGGAGCGGCGCGGCGATGCCGTCGGTCTGGTCGAGCAGCGCGACGAGCAGGTGGGCCGGACGGATCTCCGGATTGCCCGCAGCGGACGCGGACTGCATGGCGGCCGTCATCGCCGCCTGGGTCTTGGTGGTGGGATTGAACGAGTCCACTGCGAACCCCTTCCCTTCATTGAGCGAGCCGGTATCAATTCTGCACCCGCAAGCCTCCCGCCGCGGGTGTTCACACGCTTCAACGGCATCAAAGTTGAGTTTGTTCCGCTCAACTTTATCGAGCTGTGTGACCTGTGGCACATCGCGGGGTCATCGAGCTGCTCGACGTCGATTGTGGCCGAAACACCGCCGCGGGACTACAGTGGCGGCCGACCAGCAGAGACGGCGAGCGGGAGGGTGCGTGGAGGCCTTCGCCGTCGCCCGCGTCCAGCTCAGCTTCGCGTCGATCGTCGCGACCCCCGGCGGCGCCGAGCGCTTCGCCACGGCCTTCTACACCGCCCTGTGGAGCGATACCGTCGGCATCCGCGAGCTGTTCCCCGCGGGAATGGAGACGATGCGGCAGCGGTTCGCGACCGCCGTCGGCTGGGCGGTCAACCGGCTCGGCGACCTCGACACCGTCACCGCCTTCCTCACCCAGCTCGGCCGCGACCACCGCAAGTACGGCGTCCGGCCCGATCACTTCCATGCCGCCGGGCGGGCCCTGCACATCGCCGTGCGCGAGTGCACCCCGCCCATCCTGTGGACCGACGCCCTCGACCGCACGTGGTCCGGGGTCATCACCCACCTCGTCGACACCATGGCCGCCGCCGCCGCCGAGGACGACCTGCCCGCCGCGTGGGGCGCCACCGTCGTCGGCCACGAGCGGGTGCTGCCCGACCTGGCAATCATCCGGCTCGAGACGGACTCGCCGATCCCGTACCACGCCGGGCAGTACATGAGCGTGCAGATCCCGCAGCGCCCGCACATGTGGCGGTACCTGTCGGCGGCGATCCCCCCGAACCCGTACGGCCAGCTCGAGTTCCACGTCCGTCGCGTGTCCGGCGGCTGGGTCAGCCCGGCTCTGGTCGGCGACACCTCCGTCGGTGACCGCTGGGTGATCGGGCCCCCGCTCGGAGGCCTGCACGTCGACCGCGACAGCGGCGAGGACGTGCTGATGATCGCCTCCGGTACGGGCCTCGCACCGCTGCGTGCGCAACTGATGGAGATGGGCATGCGGGGCGACAACCCGCGCGTGCACCTGTTCTTCGGCGGCAAGTACCCCTGCGACCTCTACGACCTGCGGACCCTGTGGCAGCTGGCCACCACCAATCCGTGGCTCACGGTCGTGCCCGTCGTGGAGGAGACCGAGAACCCGTGGTGGCACCCGGTTCCCGTCGAAGATCCGCCGCCGGGCCTGCACCGGACCCTGCACGGCAAGCTGGGCAAGGTGGTCTCACAGTTCGGCTCCTGGGCCGATCGGCAGATCCAGATCGCCGGGTCCCCGTCGATGATCAAGACCACCCTCTATGCACTGTCGGCCGGCGGCACCCCGCGGCAGAACATCAGCTTCGACCCGCTGTAGGTGGCGGGTCACGGCAGCCATTTGTCGGGACCGAACACCTCGTAACGGATGTTGCCGTCCGGCACGTTACGGGCCAGCAGCGACGTCCGGACCGACTCCATGAACGGTAGCGGACCGCACAGGTACACGCGGGAATCCGGCCGGATATCGATCTCGTCCATGTCGATTCGACCGAGCCGGGTGGTGTCGGTAGCCGGCCGAACACCGAGGTCCTCGTACCAGTGATGCAGTTTCGCGCCGGGTAGCCGGTCGACCAGCTCGACCAGTTCCTGCCGGTGCGCGTGCCGCGACGGCGCCCGGTCGGCGTGCAGCACCGTGACGTAACGATCGGTTTCGGTGCGCGCGAGATAGTGCAGCATCCCGATGATGGGTGTGCAGCCGATGCCCGCCGAGATCAGCAGCAGCGGGTCGCTGCTCTCGTCGAGCACCAGATCCCCGAACGGCAGCGACACGTCCAGCTCGTCACCCTCGAACACGTTGTGATGCAAGAACACCGACACCTCACCGGCCGGAATCTCCGTCCCGTCCTCGGCCGTGCTCGGACCGATCGCCTTGACGGTGATCCCCCAACTGGTGCGCTCCGGAGCTCGGGTGAGGCTGTACTGACGGATCTGCCGGGCGCCGTCCGGAAGCCGCACCGCCACCGACACGTACTGGCCGGGGCGGGCCGCCGGCAGCGTCGTCCCGTCCGGATTCGCCAGCACGAACGACACCGTGTCCGGCGACTCCTGGACGCGCCGCGTCACCACGAGACGCTGCCACACCTGTCCCGGCTCCACACCCGCGTCCCGGTAGAGCCCGTCCTCGATCGAAATCAAGGCCCGCGCCATCTCCCAGTACACCTCGTCCCACGCGGCCGCGACCTCCGGCGTGACCGCCTCGCCGAGAACCTCCACGATCGCCTCGAACAGGTGCTTGTGCACGATCTCGTACTGGTCGGCGACGATCCCGAGCGAGGCGTGTTTGTTCGCGATCCTGGCGAGCAGATCGTCCGGCTGCGGAACGCTCTCCGATACCAGCAACGTCGCGTACGCGGCGATCGCCCCCGCGAGGGCGCGCTGCTGGTCGCCCTGCGCCTGGTTGCCGCGGTTGAACAGGTCCCGCTCCAACTCCGGGTGCGCGGCAAACATACGGCGGTAGAAGATCGGGGTGATGTCGCCGATCGCAGCACCGACGACCGGCAGGGTCGCGCGCACCACGTCGGCGGACTCGACTGAAAGCATTACGCCTCCCAGGGTGTCCGATGGGTCACTTCCACGCTATGCCCGACCGGACCCATCAGGTAGGGGGAAGAGGGAGAAAGGTCCCGCGCGTCTTCGACGCCTCCGGCTGTCGGCGGCTCGGCCGCCGGTGATGCTCCTATGAGTGTCAACCCTGCGACGGGGCGTGCAGGACGCGGAAGACTTCGCGGGCGAGGGGCGTTCCTCCTCGGGGCGCGAGTCGATCTCCATGCGCAGCCGGGACGCGGCCTCGTCGACGAGGTCGAGGCCTTGTCCGGCAGGAACCGGGAGGTGATGTACCGGTCGTAGAGGGTGGCGGCGGCGACGAGCGCGGAGTCGGTGAAGCGCACGCCGTGGTGCACCTCGTACCGCTCCTCGAGCCCCGCGCAGGATGCCGACGGTGTCCTCCACGCTCGGCTCGCCGACGAGCACCTGCTGGAAGCGGCGTTCGAGGGCGGAATCCTTCGGTCGTGCCCGTCATGGAGGAGACCGAGAACCCTTGGTTTCAAACGGTTCCCGTCGAAGATCCGCCGCCGGACCTGCACCGGACCCTGCACGGCAAGCTGGGAAAGGTGGTCTCACAGTTCGATTCCTGGGCCGATCGGCAGATCCGGATCGCCGGGTCCCCGTCGATGATCAAGACCACCCTCTGCGCACTGTCCGCCGGCGGACCGCTGCGGCAGAGCGTCAGTTTCGGCCCGATGTAACCCGCTGGGAGGCAAGAAATCCCGCACCCGCCCGACCGTAGCCCACCTCATCGGGATCGGCCGGAGAGGTACTCGTCCAGGATCGGGCCGACGACCGCCGCCGATTCCGGACTCATCATCTGCAGGTGGTCACACCGGAGGGTGTGTTCGTCGATCGTCCCCGTGACGAACCGCTGCCACAGTCCCGGGGAGACCCCGGCGCCGGAATCGACGGAGCTCGCAGCTGCGAAGAACAGCAGGTCACCGACGAAGGGACTCGGGTCGATCTCCGTCATTTCCCGCTGGATGTGCGCATACCCCGTCATGATGCGCTCGAGGTGCGACGCATCCAGACCCGTGTCGTGCCCGAACGACCGGTTCACCAGCGCGACGGCGTCCTCGTAGGACAGACTCGCAGGATCGACATCGTCGACCGGGATGCCGAGGCCTGCAAGCATCTCCGCAAGGGTAGCCTCCTGCGGTCCACGTGCGATCGGATACGCATCCAGCATCGTGAGATCGACTTCCTCACCGGCAGTCCGGAGTTCGACTGCCATAGCATGGGCGACGAGGCCGCCGTGGGACCACCCGAGCAGGTGGTACGGACCGCGGAACCGGATAGTGCGGAGCTCGTCGACATAGCGGCGGGCCAGATCCCGGACCGACGCGTAGGCCGGCCCGCCCGAGATGGAGGGCAGCTGCAGGCCGTACACGGGCCGGTCCGGAAGGTACTGGAGCAATCCGGCGTACACCCACGAGATGCCGACGGCCGGATGCACACAGAACAACGGATCCCGACTCCCACTGTCCCGCAATGCAATCACTACGTCCATTCCGTCTGCCGGCGATGGGGCAGCAGCGCCGGACGGGGTGCCGAGACGGCGCGCGAGTGCCGCGGGCGTCGGCTCCAGGAAGATGGCGGACAGCGCGATCTTCCTCGAGAGTGCGACCTCCAGCTCGGAGGCCAGGCGAACGGCACTGAGTGAGTTGCCGCCGAGTTCGAAGAAGCTGTCGTCGATCCCGACGTCGTCGACCCCGACGCCCAGCACTTCGGCGAACAGGCCGACGAGGGTGCGTTCGAGCCCGGTGCGCGGAGCCGTGTACGCCGCACCGCCGTACACCGGAGCCGGCAACGCCCCTCGATCCAGCTTGCCCACCGGACCGACCGGCAACGCCTCGAGCACCACCAACGCGGCCGGCACCATGTACGACGGCACCACCGCCGCCACCGCCGCCAGCACCGCCGCGGCCTCGACCCGCGCCCCCACCGCCGGCACCACATACCCTGTCTCTTATACACA